>JAQBNK010000148.1 GCA_028288595.1 Chitinophagaceae bacterium | reverse complement strand
GTGGCACCAGCCTGAATCAGTTTTTATCATCATCAGGTGAGCTGAAAGAAAATCTGGGTAAAAAAACAGATAATGTTCCAACGAAGATCATTTAAGATTTGCATTTTGGTCACTTTGACAATACTCGTCATTGTGCTGGCCAGCTTTTTAAAACCGATAGCACAGGATCCCTCTTATCACAATTTCGCGGACAAAAGAAAACTGTTTGACGTTCCAAATTTCTGGAACGTGATCACGAACGCGGCTTTTTTAATTGCAGGATACTATGGAATATGGCAGGTAGTAAAATCAGCAGCAGCTCCTGTTATAAAATGTGTCTACCTCACGATGTTTTCAGGTGTGTTTTTAACCGGTATCGGATCTGCATGGTATCATTATAACCCGGTTAATGATACGCTGGTGTTTGACAGAATACCGATGACCATTGTATTCATGTCTTTTATTGCATCAGCAATCGCTGAACGCATCAGTATGAAAGCAGGAGTGATGCTCTTATTACCACTTGTTATGTTGGGAACGGCTTCAGTGTTATGGTGGCACTACACCGAAGTTCATCATGCAGGAGACCTGCGATGGTATGGGCTTGTGCAGTTTTACCCGGTTATACTTGTGCCGCTGATTTATATTCTCTTCCCATCTGAATACACTCGTAAGCAAGGTGCATTTCTTTTGGCTGTTATTGCATGGTATGCCGTGGCTAAATTATTTGAATATTATGATCGGGGCGTATATGAACAGGTGCCAATTTTAAGCGGGCATAGTTTTAAGCACCTGTTTTCTACAGTTGCATGTTATTACCTGGTTGGGATGTATGAGCGCACTTATGGAAAAAGGTTGAGAGGTGAGCTGGAAGTGTCTACCAGATAGGAGAATTAATGTCAGCCTCATACCATGTAACTTCTACGACAACACAAAAATGATACAACCAGCCATAAAGTCTATTTACCTTTTGTTATTTGTTTTTATTTCCTGTCAACGGGGGTACCAGATCACTTACGAATTGCCAGGACGAAGTGAGCCATTGCAGAAAACAATTAAGTTGAACCGCTCTTATTCTACTCACGAAATCGAAATTTTGGAAAACACTCTGGACGATACCTGCAAGATTGGTGTTGTACTTATCCCTCCCAGGAAAACAGGAATCATTTCTACAACGGAATTTTATCGTTCTATTTTAAAGTACACTTATGATCCGTATAGAGCGAAAAATGGGTTATTGAAAATTAAGCATACGTTTTATTAATTGCTCCAACGCGCCGATAATTTTCGGTTTTATATGTTGAAGCCTGCTTCAGCCAATAGTTCTTTTTTTCAAAACAATACTTCGATTATAGCACCATTTATTTAGGAGAGGACTGGGTTGTCGCTGATCCTTCGTTTGATAATTTAAAAAGAGATACTCCAATTCCTACTGATATAGTTGCAGCTTTGTAATAGTGCCATTCGCTTAAACTACTTGGGCTGAAGGGGCGTCCGAGTAAAACCGCGAAATAAGCATCTTTAATCGCTATGAATGAGCCAACCTCGCCGGAAATCAGTGATATATTTTTTGGCGTTGCATATTCGCTTTTTTGTAAACTCGTACCAGGAAATTGCGTGGCAGAAATATTTGCACTTGTCACGCCGAACCCGCAGATAAAGCCCCAGTAAATATCTTTATTAAATCCACTAAACCGTTTTTTTAGCTCTAGTGCGGGCATAACATTCAAGCCTAGGTCGTTATCCTCGGGCCTTTCTCCCTTCTTCCCAAATCGGATGACATAGGGATTCACTACAAAGCCAATGGCTACCTGCATTTTTTTGTTATAAAAAAGTGCACACGAGGTTAGCAGATCCTCTTCTTTCATAAAAAATTCCTTTCCATTATCATCCACGTTAATAAAGTTAGTGTGAGAGCCTTTGTAAGTTGTTGCAGATCGGTTGACAGTAATCTCCAGGAAAAAGATTCTATAGTATTTAATATTGTTGAAACTCTTTGCAGCCTTTATTTTAAAAAGTAATCCTGCCGAACATATTTTTGTATTACTGGTGATCGTTGTGTCGGCCTGAACTTCATATACCTTAAAGCCTCCATTTTTGACTCCATATACTCTTTGTTCTTCTGGAATAGAGGGATTTGGAATTGACAATAAACGGCTAAAGAAACGATGTGAGACATCGCAAGTAATACTAAATATTTCATGGTGGGTTGATATTAAGGCGGCAAAATAATGAATGATAAGTTCTTTTAAAAGAGTGGTTCTACGCAATTTTAAGGGCTTATGATTTCACACTGGGAATCTCGCAGAGCCGTATGATGGATGGTTGTTTGACATCTGAAATGGTGTATAGAATAACCTCCCCATAGCGCAGTCCGTTACCGAAATCCAGCGAGTATACCGGCCTGTCTTCGCTCAATGTTTTGGCGTCTAATTTCGCGAGGATGGCAGCGTCTCAAATCTCGGTTTTGCCGTATCAAAAATAAGCGTCTGCTTCAATTGTCTTACCGCTTGCAAATAGTCCTGTTCCAGTTCCGTTTTCAAAAAAAACAGAGTCCATGTCAAATCCTGCTTTTTTTGTTTGTATTAACCATGATTAACATTGACTGACATCCTGATGCATGAAATAGCTGTTTCTTTAGGTTAATGAATTCAGATGAAAACATTACTGCTTTGTTTGTTATTTTTTATCTCATATCACGGCGTTGCACAGCAAGCCAGAGGCTCGGTCAGTGGCAGATTAATTGATTCTACTTCGCGAGAAGGAATTGAGGGTGTATCTCTTAGTGTCCTTAAACAATCTGACTCATCATTAGTCATGTTTGTAGTTTCAGATGCACAGGGCAGCTTTTATTTAGACGGAATTCCGCACGGGAAATATCAGCTGCTAATCAGCCATATAAATTATCAACCGGTCAGAAAGTTTTTTTCAATAAATAGTACCGAGAATAAAATTGATTTTGGAGCTGTTTATCTTGTCAACAGATCTGGATTACTTGATAATGTCCTCGTACAATCCGATATTCCACCGGTATCTGTTAAAGGCGATACAACAGAGTTTAACGCAGGCTCTTTTAAGACACCCCCAAATGCATCTGTTGAAAATTTATTAAAAAAACTTCCGGGCTTTAACATTGACAAAACGGGCAATATTTTGTTCAATGGGGAAAAAGTAAAAAAAGTATTAGTCGATGGTAAGGTCTTTTTTGGAAACAATCCCAAAACTGCTACCCGAAATCTGCCTGCAGATGCAATCGATAAAGTTCAGGTGTTTGATAAATTAACAGAGAGTTCAGAGTTATCAGGCTTTGATGATGGTAATGCATCGAAGACGGTTAATCTTACTTTTAAAAAAGATCGCCGAAAGGGTGGCTTCGGTAAGTTAACTATGGCTGCCGGAACAAACGAACGCTATCATTCTCAGGGTAACTACAACAGGTTTAGTGAAGGTAAACAGATATCTTTTATAGCAGGGGCAAATAATGTAAATGAAGAAGTTACCTCTGCTCCTGAAATTAACGGCCTTTCACGAAACCTGGATAAGTTAGAACGAAACGCAAACTACCGGCAATCCGAACAAAAGCTAACATCAGAAAACAGTATCATTACTGCAAGGGGGGCGGGTGTCAATTATAATAATTTTACAAAACCCAGGCTAGATGTACATGCAGATTATCTTTATTATTTTGGCAAACCCATAAACACTTCCCAATTAAAGAAGCAATTTTTTCTGCCTGACACATCCTGGTTTTTTGTTCAGCAACAACAAGGATTACAGCAAACAGAGATCCAGGCGGGGAACTTGTCTATAGAAAACCGGTTCAATGAAAAGGAATCAGTGAAAATTAACACTAGCGTTGATCATGAAAAATTGAAGAACAGTTTTCAAAAAACCTATCGCACGTTTCAACCGAACGGCATGATTACTAATGAAGGGTATACAGATAATCATAGCAACATTTCCGGGGTCGAAGGTGAAGTGGAGCTAATCTATAAAAATAAAATGCGACACCGAGGCAGAAGTCTTTTTTTTAGTTTGTCTTCACAAATAAATCGTTTTGATGTTGCGGCCAACCAATATTCCACTAACTCCTTTTACAGGTCAGGGACTTCGACTACGAGTGACACAATTGAGCAGCAAATCAAGTCACATTCAAATGGATCAAACTACTCAATGAGATCTGTTTTTACGGAAGGGGTTTTTAGAAGCTCGCTGATTGAGATAAATGCGGCAGCCTATAAATCGGCTGATAATTACCTGACTGAAGCAAACGGTTTAAACAGGATCTCTCAAATTTATGATTTGCATAATGACAGCCTAAGCACGAACAGTACTGAAAGTTATGATTACCAGAATGCAGGTATGCGTTTTCGCACACAAAAATATAAAACAGGTTTTTATGTGGGGGCACTCTTAGAGCGATCAGAACTCAATATAAACTTAAGAGACAACCATAATAAAGTGTTATCACGGACTTTTGTAAACCTGCTTCCAAACGCAAGGTTTAAATACAGTTTTACAAAATACCGGAATCTTACAGTGACATACGGAAGTTTCATAACCCCTCCCCGTAGTTACCAGTTACTGCCTGTTGCAGACAATTCGGATCCCCTGAATATCCGGAGGGGTAACCCTGAGCTGAAGCCAGAATATAATAACAATGCCGTTGTTTCTTACGTCGGTTCACATCCCTATAAGGGTCGGCACTTGCAGATAAACATCAGCTATACAGCAACAAGAAATAAAATTGTCACATCGGACAGCACTGATAAAGCAGGTGTCAATAGAAGCATACCGGTGAACCTGAAAGGAGCCTATTATATTTTTTCAAACATCAACCTGAACTGGAAACTCAACAGCATTAATGGCTATGCCTCGCTTGGTGCCAGCAATTATTTTTCGAAAAACCCAATGATTTTTAATGGATTAATGAATACACTCACTTCTTTAACAATAGGCCCTGAAATAAAACTCAACGGCAATAGTGGTAATTTAAGTTATACACTTGCCTCACAGGTTAACTATTCAAAAGTGAATTACTCAGTGCAGTCAGCATTAAGGCATCATTACATTAATCAGCGGTATGAAGCAGACCTGCTTCTTGAACTTCCAAATAAGGTCATACTTGAATCCGAGTTTAAGTATGTCATTAATTCAGGGCTTAATAACGGATTCAATCAGGCTATGCCATTGCTGAATATCGCGGCGAGTAAACTCGTCTTCCGAAATAACAAGGGACAAATTAAATTCAGTGTTTCAGATGTATTGAATGCCAATAGTGGCATAATAAGAAATGTGACACAGAATTATATTGAGGATGCTGTAAACAGCTTATTAAAACGTTTTATTTCCTTCTCCTTTACTTATAGTCTTTCCAAGGTTGGCCTGGCAGACAAAGGGAGATGATATTTTTTAAAAAATAAATTCATAAAAGATGAAAAATTTTATTGCCGCGAGCTTTTTATTTTTGATTTGTCAATTAGGCCGGGCACAGCAAAATGGAGGTACCATAATATACGAGAACCGCAGCTCGTCCTCGCTAACCCTCAATGGTGTCACCAAGGCCTTACCTACAAATGTTTCACGTTATGAGCTTATCTATTCTCCTTACGAATCTGTATTTAGAAATATCCCGAGTACCGATGAAGATCAGAAATTTGAAAACAACGGCACCAGCATCACGACAAAAGTGAATAACACACTTAGAATTCAATACCATGATTTTAAAAATCATCTGCGGTTAAATACGGAGGAGCTTGGAGGAAAAGAATTTGTAGTAAAGGATAGTTTGCCAGAACTAAATTGGGTAATGTTGCCTGGAGAAAAAAGAATTTTAGGTTATGATTGCAAAAAAGCTGCAGGCAAATTAATCAGGAAAGACCTTGTGACTAAGGTGTATGACAGGACTGTGACGGTAACACCCAAAATAGATACGATCAATGTTATCGCCTGGTATACAACTATGATCCCATTCCAAATCGGACCAGGCAAATATAATGGATTACCCGGGGCAATTTTATCGGTAGAAAATAACAAGGGGATGATTCTATTTGATGCGCAGTCCATTAGTGGAAATCTAAAACAAAAAGAGCTAAAGCCTCCCACAAAAGGTAGGCTGATCAGCGCTAATGATTTCGACGCGGAGCAAAAAAAATACAAGGAGGAATCAACCAAGGCTTTAAACGGCATTCAATGAATTGCCCTGGGCTCTCAAGGGAGTTTTAATTGCTTTCCAATACTGGCTCTCCATTATTTATGTAACAAGGCACATGGGTAAAACAGCTTACCGGCTACTGCGTGTTTCATGAAAATGCGGAGTCTATCAGCAGAATCCCTTAATTATATCATTTTGTAAACAGCATAGAACTCACTAAACGGCCTTCGGGCTGGGTTGAATATTAATCCTGAAATTACCGTTCATGTTGAGTTGATATTATCGTTGAAAGAAATCTGTTGCATTTAATTTTATTTATTGATTAAATTTCCTAGTCAGAAAATGAGCAGAAGCGATCAGGGGATATAAGTAAATGATCCAGCAGATTGATGTTGAGAAATGCTCCTGCTTGTTTTATCTTTTGCGTCACATCGATGTCTCCCTCACTCGGCTTCAGATTAACGCTCGGATGGTTATGAGATAATATGATTAAGTTAGCATTTGCTTTAAGTGCAATAACAAAAATGTGTAGCGGATCTGCTACCGTCGCTGTTACCCTCCGCTGGATAGATGGGCGATTAAGCACACCAGTACCACATACAATAAATTGAGCCATTTTGTTTTTTCAGAAATAAATGGGGAACCTTTTTTCTATTGTGTTTATTTAGTTAGCCCGTTAATAAAAATCTTCTTTCCGATTAACCTGTTGAATCAACAGCCCCTTCACGCCGATTTAGCTTTGTTATTACAAAAGCAAAGCAAATGCTCTCATCAAGCTCCTGGAAAGAATTTATTGCCACAACAATAGTTATAACCACTGCTTACTATGCACTGATCGCGAAAGTTTTTTACAGCCAGCAGTTGTTGCAGGGATGGTACGCGTTATTTAAAAAAAAGTGCACGGCAAGTGATAAATGATTTGAATTTAAAAAATATTAATTGTATGAAAAGTATAAAATTTAAAAACTTAATTCTACAGCTTGTATTTGTCCTTTCTGCTATCAGCACTTTCGCGCAGGATGGTAATGCCGGTATACTGGACGCGAACACGAAAGTCAGAAGCTATTTTAATTCGGGCACACAACTCATGTATGCGATCGGAGCCATCCTCGGGTTAATAGGTGCTGTAAAAGTTTATCAAAAGTGGAATGCAGGTGATCACGATACAGGCAAGGTTGCTGCTGCATGGTTTGGTAGTTGTGTCTTCCTTGTCGTAGTAGTAACAGTGATACGCGCATTCTTTGGCATATGAGAGCGCTACCTAAAATCGAAATCGGAGGCACAGACTTTTACCTCGATATCAGGCTGAATGAATTCAGGCAGGTCAACAATTTCATGAATCGTTTTGCCATAGACGATCTCTATGAAACCGAAAAAGGATACCTTCTTTGTTTCGATCCAAAGACAAAAAACCTTTTCACTGGTACGAAAGAAGAGTTTGACAAAAGAAAGGATCTGCTTGAGCTGCAATTGCCATCGCTTGAAAAAATGGATCCAGTAGGCTTTAAACAAATGGTTGACAAGTGGAAGCAAGATAACCCCCTTCTCGTAGCAATGATCGAGCGTATTCCCCTTGTAAGAAACCATGAAAACAAAAAAAAACTCCTGCCAAAAAAGAGAACTCAAAATAAAAACGGAAGAAAGTTGTGAGCACTATATACGTCATTAACAAGGGAGTCAATAAGCCAGTTGAATTCCGCGGCTTAAAGGGACAGTACATCTGGTGGCTTGGAATCGGACTTGCGACATTGTTGATACTGTTCGCCCTGATGTACATCTGCGGGGTTCATACTGCTCTTTGTTTATCGACGGTTTTTACCGGCGCCGTTATACTGTTCCAGTGGGTTTATAAAACCAACGCAAAATACGGGCAGCATGGAATGATGAAAAGTGCTGCCAGGAAATATATTCCTAAAGCAGTTAAATGTGGAGGAAGATTCCAGTGAAAGACTTAAATGAAATATTACCTATCTACTCAGTAGAAAACGATGCCATTCTTTCAAAAATGGGCGACATTACTATTGGATATAAAGTCCTGCTGCCTGAAATATTTACCCTGAGCGGCGATGAGTATGAAGCACTTCACCACGCATGGGTCAAAGCAATAAGATTACTGCCATGCAGCACCGTTATTTGTAAGCAGGACTGGTTTACTGAACAAAAATACCAGGCTAAGTTTTCTGCCGAGCAAAGTTTTTTATCCAGGAGCAGTGAAAGATATTTTAATGAAAGGCCTTACCTCCATCATGAATGTTACCTGCTGTTAACAAAAAAACCTAAAGGAAGAAAGATCACCACCTCCATATTTTCAAGTTTGCTCAGAAGCAGTATCGTACCTGTAGAAACCCTTGATAATCATTTTTTGTCGGAATATAATTCTGTGGCTTCACAGTTTATACAGGTGCTTAGTGACAGCGGGTTCATGAAATTCACGCGGTTAAAAGATGAAGAGCTCGTCAATTATATCAACTACTACCTGAACCTCGGAAGTGATTCAACACTTCGCGACCTAAGTTTTGAAGATGGTATTTCAGTAGGCGAAAAACGCACCTGCCTGTTCACCTTGTCAGATACTGAACACCTTCCCTCTTACACAGGACCGCGTATCACCTATAATAAATATTCAACAGACAGGACAAAATTTTCAATCGGTTTTTCGGCGCCACTAGGACAACTGCTTTCCTGCAATCATTTATACAGCCAGTATGTATTTATCGATGAAGCCCAGTCTGCAATAAAAAAACTGGAAAGAAAAAAGTTGCGCCTGCAATCACTGTCTGCTTACTCGAGGGAGAACCAGGTTGCCCGTGATGCGACGGATCAATTCCTGAACGAAGCGATTGCAGGGCAGAGACTTCCTGTCAAAGCACATTTTAATATTCTTTCCTGGACAAATGATGCTTCCCTTATGCAGGGTGTAAGAAATTTATGCACTGCGGCAATTGCAGAAATAGATGGCATTGCAAAAATTGAAACCGTTGGCGCACCCCAGATATTTTGGGCAGGCATACCAGGCAATGGCGCTGACCTTCCAGCCAATGATACCTTCATCACTTTTTTTAACCAGGCCTGCTGTTTTTTTAACATGGAAACCAACTATGCTGAATCACTAAGTCCTGTCGGACTTCGGGTAGGAGACAGATTAGACGGGAGACCACTGCACATCGATATCTCCGATGAGCCGATGCAAAAAGGATTTACCACTAACCGAAACAAAATAATTATCGGGCCATCAGGAAGCGGCAAATCTTTTTTTACCAATCACCTGAACCGGGCCTACCACGAATGCGGTTCGCATGTCGTGATTGTAGATGTCGGACATTCTTACCGGGGCTTGTGTGAAATGGTGGGTGGCTACTATTTCACTTACTCAGAAAGCGAACCCATTTCTTTTAATCCTTTTCACATTGAAGAAACGTCGCTGCCGGATACAGAAAAAAAAGAAAGCATCAAAGCACTGCTGCTGGCGTTATGGAAAAAAGATGATGAATCATTTAACAGGAGCGAATATGTTGCGCTGTCCAGTGCATTGCAACTCTACTATGAAGCCCCTGTTCCGTTTCGTTGCTTTAATTCTTTTTATGAATTCCTGAGGGATCAGTTCGTAGCTGTTTTGCAAACGCAGCAAGTGCGTGACCGGGATTTTGATGTTGCCAATTTTTTGTATGTGCTGCGACCCTACTATAAAGGAGGCGAGTTTGATTATCTCCTCAACGCAGACAAGAAACTGGATCTGCTCGAACAATCATTCATCGTATTTGAACTCGATAATATCAAGGACCACCCAATCCTCTTTCCAATTGTGACCCTCATCATCATGGAGCTTTTTATTTCTAAAATGCGCAGGTTAAAAGGTGTTCGCAAAGTGATACTCATTGAAGAAGCATGGAAAGCGATTGCCCGGGCCGGTATGGCAGAATATATCAAGTACCTCTACAAAACAGTACGGAAACATTTTGGTGAAGCTATCGTAGTGACACAGGAAATAGAAGACATTCTTTCGTCTGACATTATCAAGCAGTCCATAATCAATAATGCTGATTGCAAAATTCTTCTTGACCAGTCAAAGTACCAGAACAAATTCAGCCAGGTGCAGGAACTTCTTGGGCTGACTGATAAAGAAGCGACACTTGTTCTATCACTTAATAAAGCCAACGATCCGGCATTAAAATACAAGGAGGTGTTTATTTCCCTTGGTGGGTTGGTAAGTAAAGTATACCGCGTGGAAGTGTCTCCTGAAGAATACCTCACTTACACTACGGAGGAACAAGAAAAGATGAAGGTTGTTGCGGCGGCTGCGAAGTACGCCAGCATGGAAAAAGGAATCAGGTCATTGCTTCCACTCATAGCAGTTTTATTTTCCCTCGTCCCTGTGCGCGCACAACAACTTGACCCGGTAAGTACTGCAGTCAATAAAGTCATTAAGGCCGTTGATCTGAAAGTGCAGGAAATGCAAAATCAAACGATCTGGCTGCAACATGCGCAGCAGATGATCGAGCATGAATTGTCTAAAACAAAGCTTAATGAGATAAGTGACTGGGAAAACAAGCAAAAGCAACTTTATGCCAATTATTATAATGAATTGCGAGAAGTTAAATCAGTAATCAGTAATGCGTCGCATGTGAAGTTTGTTTTTTCCCGACAATTGCAGATAATGAATGAATGCAAAAGAATGTTGCTGCTGATTAAACATGACCCCCATTTTGCTTTTTGGGAAAGAGATAGCCTTTACCGGCTTTTTACCTCTTTTATGACTGAGAGTAAAAATATTTTATTCCAATTAAAACAGGCTTTGCGTGCCCAAGGCCTGGCGATGAAGGACGCAGATCGTTTAAGCCTGGTTGAGAGATGCCTGAAAAAAATGGATACCTGTTTATCAAGGGAGAGGGAAATAAACAGCTCAGTTCGACAGGCGATCAAAGAGAGGACAAAAGCGCACAACGAGATGATTTTTTTAGAAAAGTTAAAGGGGGATCATTGATTTGAATTATTAACTGCCTTATTAAGTTATGAGGTTATACGGTGGCGCTACAAAGTGCAGGCCCTCTTCCTTAATATGTTCTATATAAGATTTGTGTCTTATTTTTTTGAAACAAAAGCTAATCGCAGTCCTAAGGCAATAAAAATTCCGCCAGTTATTTTATTGATCCATGAAGCTGCTGAAATATTGCCTTTGATTTTGGTCGCAAGCATTGAAGAAAAAAGTGCAAGAAGAAGGCACCATATTGTTCCAGGTATAAGGAATATAATACCAAGGATAAAAAATGGTAATGGATTTCCAGCAGCTGAAGGAATAATAAACTGAGGTAAGAATACTAAAAAGAAAAGGGCAACCTTTGGATTGAGGACATTAGTTAATACGCCGGAAATATATAGTTTCTTCAAACTCTTCGTGTCTTCTTCTGCCATGCTAAAAACCTGGTTTGACTTTTTTAAAAGCATTTGAATACCTAAATAAGCGAGGTACACTGCGCCTGCATATTTAATAACACTAAATACCATTGCGGACCTCGCAACAATTAAGGAAAGCCCCAAGGCAGCGAAAGTTATATGAACAAAAACACCAGACACAATTCCTAAAGCCGAGTAAATGCCAGCTTTCCTCCCCTGAGCAATGCTCCTGCCCAAGATATACATCGTATCGGCACCCGGGCTAACGTTGAGTAATATACCAGCAGCTATAAAGGCGGGAAGATTAGTGATTCCTAACATGAAGTAAATTTTGGAATCAAGATACAAATGCTATCGAAGAAAATCAACCACAATTTTAGTTCGTGAATAAAAAATATTCAGTCTTCTATTTTATTTGAATCGGCAGTTGCCAAAGTGTCGTATGCTGCGTAGCTGTTAATTATTCCAGCTATTAAAAAGCCCTTTGTTTTTATTATTTGGAGTTCAGTTAATTAACCAGTTTATAAAAATCTTGATAAACATTAACCTGTTGTATCAGGCTCGCCTGTACCGCTCATTAGCTTTGAATTAATAAACGAAACCTCCCGCGTGTTTCATGCAAGCATTCATGATAATAAGAATCGGACTGTCGCGGCCTGGTCACTTGCAGAAGTTCGCAGAGGTTAAAACGAGAATACCAAATAACAAAACATTCATGGCGATAGAATAATCATAAATGGTGTGCAATGAAAAACTTTTTAATTATTAGTGCATTGATTGCAACAGGTTTTTTTGCCCAGGCGCAAGGCCAGGAGTTACAGCAGTTGAAACTTGACATTGAAAAATTGGCTCAGCTTAAAGCAATGCTTTCTGAAATGAAGCAGGGGTACCAGGTATTACAACAAGGGTACAATAAGATTGCCAGCACATCGAAAGATAATTTCGATTTACATAAATCTTTTTTGGATGAGCAGCTTAAACCAGGAGCAGTAGTGAAAAACAATGCGGCCGTTAACAAAATCCTTTCGGATCAATTGCTGATCGTGTCAGAGTGTAAAACTGCTTTTAAAGGTTTCCAGCGTTCTGGGTTATTTGCTATAAACGAATTAGCAGAAATGAAAGTGTCAGGTGATGTAATAGTTGAAAATATTAACGCAGAAGTCGAACGACTCAAAATAGTGTTGCAACAGGGTAGTGTCCGTATGACCGACGCGGAAAGACTGGTGGAGATTGATCGTATTAATGCCGAAGTCATCATGCAGGCAGAGCAGTTACGTGCAATGAATCGGAGAAATGAAAATATCCTCGCATGGAGAACGCAGCAGAAGAAAGATATTGATGCTTTAAGAAAACTTAATGGAATGTGAACATGAAAAAAGTTTTAACCCTAATGATTGTGTCCCTGCCTGTCACTGTTTTCGCACAAAGTGTTTCAGGAAGTACCCAGGGATTTCATTATATCCTCGATAAACTCTACGATGATATGACTCCTTTATGTTCGGGACTCACTGGCATGGCAAGGGCGATTGGAGGATTTGCATCGTTATGGTATATCGGATCGAGGGTATGGAAAAGTATTGCAGTCGCGGAGCCTGTTGATATTTACCCGCTGATGCGTCCATTTGCACTTGGATTTTGCATCCTCATTTTTCCTTCTGTCATGTCGCTGATTAATGCCATCCTTCAACCAACTGTAACTGTGACTTATTCAATGGTCAAAGGATCCAACGATGCCATCAAAAAATACCTCTACATAAAAAATAATACGCCTATCACGATGCAGTCTCTCAGTCCCCTAAGCTGGGCAAGGGAAGTAATCAGGGAATTTCTTGAGCTGGTATTTGATACTGCAACACTTTGCATCAATACCATCCGTACTTTTTATTTAGTTGTCCTAACGATACTTGGGCCGCTGGTATTTGCACTTTCCATTTTTGATGGATTTCAGCATACTGTCACTGTATGGCTGGCGCGGTATATCAACATCTATCTCTGGCTACCTGTTGCCAATATTTTCGGGGCCATGCTGGCGAAGATACAGGCCAACATGATCCTTGCTGATCAGCATGCAGGCTCCGCTGATTTCATCATGACTGACCTTGCCTACCTCATGTTTCTTTTAGTCGGCATCGCAGGTTTTTTCACGGTTCCCTCTGTTGCTAACTATATAGTCAATGCAGGAGGCGGCAATGCATTGCTTCATAAAGTGACTTCCATTACATCATGGGCAAATAAAGAGCGAACTGAAAAGTCATCATCATCATCTTCTTCTAACAATAACGGTATGGCTTCAGATAGTTTAGGTAATAAAAATTCGCAAATGAAAAATAGCATGAGCGACAATGTTGTGAGTAATGATTATTTCAAAGACCAGCTAAAAGCCAATTAATCATGTTCAGGCAAGCGAAAAATATAGACACCGCTTTTCAGTATGTAAGAACCTTTACAATATTAATCGTCACGTGCTGCTTTGGTTTATCAGGTTATGTTCTTTACCGAAGTAACACCCTTAGCCAGCAAATGCAGGACAGGATCTATGTACTGGCAGGGGATAAAGTGCTTTGGGCATCAGGTGGAACAAGGAATGAAAACCTGAACGTAGAAGTACGTGATCATGTCAGGATGTTTCATATACTTTTTTTTACGCTCGACCCTGATGACAAAGTAATTGAAGCTGGTATCTCCAAATCTTTTTACCTCGCGGATGCCTCAGCGAGGAAACAATACAACGCTTTAAAAGAAGCTGGTTATTACGCTCAGGTCATTGCCGGTAATATCAGCCAGAAAGTAATTGTTGACAGTGTTATTATACATGGCAACCCACTATCATTCAGATTTTACGGAAAAATAAAAATTACAAGGCCTTCGACCATCGTGACCAGGAACCTGGTTACCGAAGGCGTGTTGCGTATCGTTGCACGCTCAGACGAAAACCCGCATGGATTATTAATCGAGCGGTGGCAGACACTTGAAAACAAGGATATCAAAACTGAAGTAAGATGAAAAGTGAGACCTACGGCGCCAGGTTTTTACAACGCAGGCGTTTTTTTACCATATTGCCCGCAATCGTAATACCATTTGTGACAACCGTTTTCTGGTTGATGGGCGGTGGTACTAATGCAGCTAACGGAACAACAGAAATTACAGGGCTGAATTTACAGTTACCGGATGCGACTCCAAAAAAAGAAGTACCCGTAAGTAAGCTGAGTTTTTATGAAGCTGCTGAAGCAGATTCTTTTAAAAAGCAGCAGGAGCTGAAAGACGATCCATATATCAACTCGATGAAGGAAGCAACGGTTCCTGAACCAAAGACAGCAGCCAGTGTTTTAAGGCAAGCCAGAAGGAACCGCATTGATTATAAGGAGATGGAAGGTGAAGCACTGTCTCCTGAAAAAACACAGCCTGTTGTTACAAAGGAAGTGGATCCGGAACTTGAGGAGTTAAGCCAGATGCTGGACAAAATAAAAGCGATACAGCAACCCCAAAGTGTAAATACGATACGGAATAAAAAAATCGGCTTAAGCCTGCCTGTGGTGGTTGAAGAAACAGATAATAGTTTTTTTGGTAAACATTCAGCAGGCACTAAGAGAAAAGCATTTTTGAGCGAAGGTGAAAACCAGGCTAACATGACGGTTACTGCAGTAATTGAACAATCACAAAAACTACAGGAAGGGTCGGTTATCAAAATGAGAATACTGTCTGATTTTTATATTCAAAACATCCTGCTCCCTGCAGGAACGCCCTTGTTTGGAATTGCCTCCATTGATCATGAAAGGATGAAAATCGAAGTTCCTTCCATCCGTAAAGACAACCAGTTATTTCCAGTGTCGCTTTCTGTATATGATATCGATGGACTGCAGGGAATCTATGTGCCGGGTTCTGTTACCAGGAACGTTGCAAAGCAATCCGCTGGCGAGGGGTTGCAGTCTTTGGACATTGCAGGAATGGACCCTTCTTTTAAAGGACAATTGCTCCATACAGGCATCGGTGCGGTTAAATCTCTTTTCAGCAATAAAGTGAAACAGCTCAGCGTCACGGTGCCTGCAGGATACAGGGTGTTGCTGCATGATGACGGAAAGGAAAATGAATAATGATGAGAATGAAGGTGTTTATATTATTTACGCTGTGTGCCATCCAGGGATATGGACAACGTGTCATCGAACCCCTGAAGCTTGAAGTTTCTGATACCAAAACCAGCAATATTATTTTTCCTTCCAGTATTACATCTATCGACAGGGGAATAGAAAAATTACTTGTTCAAAAGTCCACTGATAAAATTCTCAGGGTGAAAGCAGAAGAATCTTTCACTGGCGAAACAAACCTAACCGTAATCACGCACGACGGAAAACTGTATTCCTTCCTCGTCGTTTATAAAGCGATACCTGCTTACCTCAACATCAACATGGGTTCTACCAGTACAGTGAATACGGATAGTGCAATCGTGGCCAATACCCTGGATGTTTCTAAAATGAAACCGTTTTTGTATGGAGCCCGCTATTCAAGTGGTCATGTCACCCTTCAGCTGGATGGTTTTTATGTAATCAATGACCTTGTTTTTTGTAAGCTGAAAATAAAAAACCGCTCCAGTATTGGTTATATCATCGCGCAATTGAGAATTTATTTCAGTAATAAAAAATATGGAAAACGCACTGCCCTGCAGGAAAGAGAACTGCAGCCCGTTTACATCAGCGGAGATAGCGCAAGTGTGAAAGAAAAAAGCGATCATGAAATTATCATAGCGTGCACGCCCTTTACCATACCGCCCGACCAGTCTCTTGTGATCGCTCTGATAGAAAGAGGAGGTGGCAGAAACCTCTTCATTAAAGTGAAAGGAAATTATGTCACAAGAGCCAGGCTCATAGAAAACAGTCATCCAATATTTAATAAACCATAAAAACAAATGTTATGAACACAAACAATTTCGAGTACCTGCAAAACCAACTGCTCAATTTAGGATTTGGCGAAGGCCTCACAAGCGAATTGGAAAAGCAGATGAAGACAGGAATGCCTGATTTTCGGCTCAGTGCCAGTCATGAATTCGGAAAAGACAAAATGGAAGCGGTGCTTCATTTCAACAAGTCTGAAAAAGACGGGAATGAAATGTATTTCTTTAACAAGTACGACGCCATGCTGATGAATGAAAAGCACAATGCAAGGCAAACATTTTTTATCAACAACAAAGGGCAAAGTATCACATTCAAAGAAGCATGCAATCTCATGAACGGAAGATGTGTTCATAAAGAGATCACACCTAAAGAAGGAGGAGCATATAAAGCGTGGGTGAAGCTGGACTTTTCGAATCGTGATGATAAAGGCAATGCGAAATTCAAACACTTCAACGAAAATTTTGGTTTCGATGTAAAAGAGGCAGTGGGACGTCTTCCGTTCAAAGAACTTTCAGACCCGGAACAAATGGCCACGTTGATTGCGTCTCTTAAAAAAGGAAACCTGGCTAAAGCTACCCTGATTAAAGAGGGTAATGAGCAGGCTGTTTTCATTACTGCAGATCCGCAGTTCAAAACCCTGAAGATGTATGATAAAAATGAAAAAAAATTATACGTGCCTTCAGAAAAAGTCGACCCGCGTTACGGGCTTGCACCTTCAGACGAGAAAAGACTCAGCGAAGGAAAAGGTCAGGTCGCCGAGGTTAACAACTCAATGGTGATGGAGCCAAGTGCTTCTCTAAACAATGATAAAAAAAAAGACCTGTTAGCGAAGAAAACTCAGAGCCACAATCTTCTTCCAAAAAAGAACACCAGGAAGGGTAGAGGACAAAGCATGGGTTAACCAGGCTGGATTTTCCATTTTATCACCCGAGTAAAAATGAGTGTATGAATGAAAAGAATATACTAATGCTCAAAGCCCGGCTGGAGATGCTGGGCTTTACTCAGGCAATTGAAGAAAGATTGCTTGGGTTTCTCTGGTACCAGCCAGTTGAATTCGACCTGAAGTTCGAACACCCTACCGGTAAAGACAGGTGCAGTTTTATTGTACATTTTGCCAGGGGGGAACAAGGGCTCTATGATGTTTTATTTTATACAGCCATCTTTAAAAAAGAAGTAGTCATACCAGAACACATGAGGCTTGTTGACGATCTGATGCAAACTATTGAGTGGACAAACTTGTATACCGGCGCTGAATCAACTGTTGCGCATGATTTTTTTCGGCCTGATAAAGCTATCCAGGCAGCAGCTGTCTTTAAACAACTTTCTGAGATGCCGGGAAGCGAAATTCTAAAATATAAGCACTGGTCAAACACTCCGTTTGAATTTTTGATTCCGAATCTTGCTTTGCTGAAAAGCCAGTATGAAATTGCGCAGCGTTTTTATTTAGTAGAAGACCACCAGCCTATATCTTCTTCAGAAGCGCTTCGTTTCCTGCAAAGCAAAACAATGGAAAAGACCATGCTTGCTGCAAAAAAACTCCAGCTCAAAAAAAAAGGTGATGAAAGGACTTCCTTGCTTCCGAAAAAGACAGGAAGCGGGAAACTGCTTTCAAAACGACCACGCCCGGGACTGAGGGGAGGAGTACAGAATGAGTAGCATTCAAAAGTGAATTGAAGTGAGCAAAATATTAATAACACCGGAAGATTTTTTTGAAACTATAGCTGAAGATGCATATATCAATGCAACGGATGTATGCATCTACCTTGCACTCCTTCATACCTGGAAACAAAAGGGATGCCCTGAAACTATCGAAGTTGACCGCAACCAATTAATGCACTTGTGCAAAATCAGGGCAAGGGCAACCTATGATAAATGCCTGCACACACTTCATGAACTGAGGTACATTAATTATATACCTGCCTGCGGGTGTAAAAAAAGCATGGTAGCATTCAGGCGATTGTAAGTCCCGAGCGATACCGCGAAAAAAAATTGTGAAAACGAAAATGTGAAGTATGGAAACATTTATTATTCCAACCGAGCAAGAAATAAAAAGATGGATCACTGAAGCAATACAGGAATCGATTGGCAAAATATTCAGCGAGCGTGATATAAATGGTTCAATTGAAGAACTCATGAACCGCAAGGAGGCTGCAAAACTGCTGCGCATTTCTCTCGTAACCCTGACTGATTGGACCAAGCGTGGACTTCCGCATTACCGCCAGAGAGGAAGAGTTTATTATACGAGAACAGAATTGATGACCTATTTAAAGACAACCTATCCGCAGAAGTTAATGTTTTCGAATAAGTATTTGGGGATGGAGAAGGTGTAGGAGTTGGGAGCTTGTAGGGCAGACGCGGCTTTTCATGCTCCAACTTTATGCTAATAGAAATTATCAATGTGCAATTTATTGTCCTCAACAATAAAGATATATTCTAAACAAGTTGCATAGGAACTGAAGTACAATATGGGGAATAAAGTAGCCGGACCCCGTTTCACGAGAAATTTCTCATAATATGAACTACATCCAAGATCTAATATTGAAGTTCATAAATCCTTCCCAGGATTTAGCAGCAAAATAAGAACACCCTGGCAAAGATGTACCGAGAATATTATTTATTTCCAGGCATTGCTTGGAGTTTCAGAAAACCTAATAAAATATCCGGTAAACTATTGTGTTACCCAAGTGCTAACAATATCATTTGTAAACAGTAAGTGCTCAGGAAAGTTCAGTAAATATATCTGAACGTAAAATGCAGAGCTGTGATAAAATCCAGATAATGAAATCAACCCCTAAATATTCAATTCCTGTTGCAGGTTAAAGCGGATATAATTTGCAGCAAGCGTTCAGGCAGATTTAAGCTTTGATTGAATTTTAAAGGGTTTGCATTTCAAAAACTATTTTATCAACAACCAACAAGCCTCTTTTCAAGTTGTTCAAATGCTAGTGATTGCTTCTAATGAATGTCATATATTCTGTTTTTAACGTTTCATAGCTATCCATAATTTCTTTGATCAGTTTGTTTTGGTCATGCAGGTTAACTTTCCCTTTTAGAGCTCCCGTCGCGCCTGGTTCGGCGGCTTCAATTAATTTTCTCCAGCCTGACCACGCAGGTAACCTTGATAAATTCTTATTATAGACATCATTAAAAGATTTCACTAGATAATAGTTGCTTCTCGTTTCTACGATGCGGTTTGAATCATCAACTGCGGCAATAAAAAAAGGCACAAGCATATCCTTTGTCGGAAGTATTTTATTCATGGGCCTTTCGCTAAAACCAACTCTTGATTTCAGCCATTCATTTAATCCTATCAGGCCTGTTGTTGGATCTGCCGGTTCCCAGAGCTTATTTTCCTGGTCCCAGTACTCAATCCATACATGATCATTATGACGTAAGCCAAAAACAGAATAACTATTTCCCCTAGAAGCAATGAGCTCTTCAGACTGTTTTTCTCTTTGGCTGTTTTCAGGCTGAATATTAATTTCTCTTATGGTCCTGGTTTTTATTCCAAGTTCATCAAACAATGCGACTACAACTTTTTTTTCTTCGTTACAATTTCCCCCTTTTTTGCACAAGACTTCCTTTGCGGAGCGATTTACATAATCCGTTGCGGTCCATTCAAGATTCGCATTTGCCCAACCAATAACAGCTCTGACCTTATCTTGAGTTGAAAATTTCCCTTTCGTTATTACTGCACCCATCTTTTTAAGATTAATCAAACTGGTGTCTCTCGGAATTACTATTTCAGGATCGATATAAGCAGACTTTTCAATGGTCGCCCTCAGCCACCTGCATGTCAAATCAGCGATGCCAGTATTGAACGCAGAACTACGTGATTTGGTGCGGAACAATTCCTTAACCGGCAACTCAATAGTATTAAGATTATGATCAATGTTCCTTAGGCTAATAAGAGAAGCAGAAACTGGTTTATAAGAATTAGCCGTCTCAGTGATCATTTCTTCTTCGAGGTCAAAAGGTTGTTCATAGTCCTTTTCTCCAGACATGATCAATTTGTAACCATTGGCTTTACTCCACAGGCCCGGGATGTTTATTGTATCAAGTTGCTGCCAGTAGGACGCAGAGCGGTTAAGAATGGTTTGGTTTGCTGCATCATAGGACAGATAGTCCTCCATAACCTGGCGGTTGGCAGGATATTCATATAGACTCTTTGCAGGTATGAGCTGATGAAAAAATTGATAAAATATATTTGAAGCCTCGTTAAGCTTTTTTTCCTCGATGACCATATCATGATTATTCCAGAGTGCATGCAGCCGTATTCTATCAAGCCATACCGAAGACCATTTCCTGAATGTTGTCCCGTAAACTATTACTCCCTTAATCTTATTGACTGCAGCAATTTTAGCAGCAACTATGCCTCCGATGCCATGTCCGTATAGGAAGATATTTTCTTTATCAACGAAACTCGCATTATATAGATATCGCAAACCAGCTTCATAATTGCTAACCTCTGTATTAAAATCGGTTGTTTCGCAATCGGGGGTATTCTCGTTATCACCAAGACCCGATTTTTCAACATAAACAACGGCCAACCCATTTTCTACCCACTTATCAGCGAGCCTTGCATAATTGTCATATAAAAATGCGTCCGTTGGCCAACACGGGAAGTCGGGGATAAACAAAACTACAGGTACCGGTTTTGATGTCCTAGGCTTTTTTATCAGTATCCTTATTCTTCCTTCATTAAAAGCGGTTGATTCATACAAGATGTCATAGCTATTGGAAATTGCTTTTCCCAGCCCCACCACAATTGACTTTAAGGTTAATGGTTCGCCATTTCTTAAAACAGTCATACTAATTGAATCGCCATCTCTTTTTGAGTCTAAAATAGTTCCATAGCGATTTTTATCGGAGGCAACACTTATTCCGTCAACTTCTGTTATGATATCATTAGCCTTCAGACCCAAAGCCTCCATTGTGCCGCCAGCATCTACTCTTGCCACCTGAATACCATTGTTTACGTTACGCCATCCGTAAAACCATTTTGCTTTTCGTTTAAGTTCTTCTTTCTGCGCTGATGCGCCAATGTTTGCAAGTAAAAAAGATATTGCAAGAATGTACAATCTCATGAGTTATGATTTTGACACCTTATCCTCAAAATATGCCAAAAAAGTAACTCTTGTAAATGAATGGCTTAATTAAGAAAGAGAAATTGCCGTGTTCATTTTCGTACACTGAATGTTCGTTATTGAACATAGATCTTTACACGAATTCAATTTGTATTTCTATTACAACTGAAGATTTCTTTGAAACAATAGGAGGCGGCAAAATTGCTCCGTATATCTCTTGTGACTTTGATCGACTGGACGAAACAGGAACTTCAGCATTACCGGCAAAGAGGAAGAGTTTATTATACACGAACAGAATTGATGACTTATTTAAAGACTACGTATCACAGAAGCTAATGTTTTCTGATAAGTATGCAGGGATGGAGAAAGTGTAGGGTTCGAAACTGAGTGACTAAACTAAAAAAGCCTGCGTTGCACAGGCTTTTTAAAAAAATAGTTTATAGCCCGATATCGGCTGAAATTACCTTAAGCCCTGGGCGGGTCTGGGGAACTTAATAATGCTAGCCCTTCTTTTTGGTTAGTAACAACAATCTTTTGTCCTTCCATTTTTAGTGCAGGAATACTGACCTGAATAATTTTTTGATTTCCTTCTCTAAAAATTTTACCTGTGGCTAAATATTGCACAATAAACAATGACATGATCGCAGACATAGTAAAATTCTTCCGGGCTACTGATCAGTAAATGCCATGCTTTAAAAATGAAAGGAAGAAAGGGAGATATTTCTAAAGCATTCTAAGCCAGACTATGGGGCTTTTTTGCGTCTTAGCAAGCTTTAAAAATTAAGGTACATCATGCTCAAAGTTTGCAATTTCATTTAACAAATAAGTTTCGTAAGGATTCATTCTAAATGCTTTTTTGTAGTTTTCAAGCGCTTGTGTTTTATCTCCGACAGTTGTA
>JAQBNK010000095.1 GCA_028288595.1 Chitinophagaceae bacterium | reverse complement strand
TTAGAATGAACCTTCTGTTCATCTGCTATGTATTTATAATCCGTGTTTCCCGATGTTTGAAATATTAATCGTTTTGTATCGAGATTGCGGATATTACTAATTACATCTTTGTAAATAGCCAGCCGCGGCGGGTTTTGCGGATCTTCGGCTGGCAATCCTTCATTGGATACAACATAAAACAAGATACTTGGGTGATTGCGGTATTGTTTTACAATCTCCAGTACTTCATTTTTCCATGCCGCAATATTTCCTCCGGAGGGCATGTCTTTTGAAAGCAAAACCCAGGTTGATGTTTCGCAGCTTACTCCAATCCCAATTTCATCAGCAGCAGTAAACCACATGTTGTTCCAGGGATTGCCATGGGAACGGGTCACAACCGTATTTCCGTCGTGCATCAATTGCAAAAATCCTTTGGCAGTTTTTTCGTCATTTGGTTTATAGCCATACGGTGGCATGTTTGCACCTCGCGACCAATAAGGTTTTCCATTTAAATATACCTGCTCTCCTTTTGTAGTCATGGTTCTATACCCTACCTGCTCTTTCCATTTGTGAATTAATTTGCCTTTGGCGGAAGTCCATCGAACATCCATCACATAAAGATTTGGAATATCGGGCGACCAAAGTTCGGGCTTCAATCCTTTTTTATCAATACTGAAAGTGGTTGTTTGTCCGGGAGATAATTGCAAAGAAGAATTAACGATCTGAGAAACGAAAAGCTTTCCGGTTTTTTTATTCGTGATGGTGTAGCTTATTTTACCAGCAACTGTTTTCGTTTGATCAGGGTTCTCCATTGTGAATTGCAGTGTATGTCCATCCAGGCGAGGATTAAAAAACACATCCGCAATGCGGCCTCCTGCTTCTGAAACTTCTAATGTTACGGGCAACCAAATTCCCATCACATTATAACGGGGGCCGATCTTATCAAACATGCTTTTGTTTAATGATAACAACATGTTTTGCGTTACCGGAACACTTACTGCTACCGAAACAACCTTATCGCCGTCTTTTGATTTCACTCCTCTTTCAACATACACCAGTAACTGATTATTCTGGCCGGGTTTCATATAGGGAGTTAGCCTGCATTTAAATGATCCAAACATTCCTAAATGGCCCCCAACGTAAACACCATTTATATAAACTCTTGATACCAATGCAACGCCTTCAAAATTAACATAGATTTCTTTTGAAACAGCACCTTTTGTAAGCAGGATATTTTTTGAATACCAGGCAGACTCTGCCGTGGTTGTACCTTCAGGAAATTTGGAAACACGATCTATTTCCTGTTTTTCATACTCAATTGAAACGTTAGGCAACCACCAGGAAATTCGATTAAGGAATTGGGGGACCTGTACATCACTCCATTCATTTTTAATTTGATGCTCCGCAATTTCTTTTGCTTTTGTATCCACTGCATCAGGTGACGAAGAAGAAGGCATCAATTGCCCCGCCGCTACAGCAAAATTCCAATCTCCATTCAAATCTATTTTTCCCATTGCACCAGCAGAGGGAATGATAATATTATTTTTATGGGCCACCTGTGCTGTTACAAACGTTGCAATAAGTAATGTGATAACAGCAAGGATAGAATATCGTTTTTTCATATAACTAATACGATCATTTAAGAACAGGTCAACTCATTACTTTGCAGGCGCAGAAATATTACTACTTCAATCTTAAGATGATAATCATTTTTATTTCCAGTTGGCTATTACTTCTTTTATTGCCTCAATCCCATCGTTTGGCATTCTCAATAACGTTTCCCAATTATAAATCGCCAGGAAACGACAGTCTTTATATTTCAATGTTGTTTGCAAATTATGTATCCATTCATTTTTATCAGCACCTTGCCACCACCATTCTACAGCCGCCCATCCGCGTGTTGATCTTTTATCCAAAAACTTTCCAAGGTCGCCGGCAGTATTGGGATCAGTGCTGTAAAAACTCCATCCAGGATTTGAAAAATCATTAACAGCTGCCGAGAAAGACAAATGCTTTTCCCATGGTGCAAACGTGCCACCCTGGTGAGTATAAATAATATTTTTGGGTAACCCTAAGCGGAAAGCGGTTTTACAAAGGGTATCAAGAAAATTATGCACCACCTGCTCCATATCAGCAGCCGTAATTCTTCCTTTATCTTTTATACCTGCTGTTTTAATGGCCGCATAACCAATTTGCTCAACACCTCCATTAATACCCGCTTCCGCATTATAGCTCTCTAAAGGATCAAGGCTGGTATTATAAGGCATTTGCTCAATATAGCGGTTGCCCTTTTTATAATAATATGCATTTACTCCGATGCTTGTTTCATGTCCTAACTTCACTCCTCCTAATAAATATTTTTCTTGCGAAGGAAGTGAATTATACCATTTTACAATCCTTGGCACCAATCTTTTTAAAGCCGCAATTTGCACTCCGATAATGGCTGGACTCGAAATATTGGGTGCAGGCAATACACGGAACTGGGTACCCCAGTTTCTCCAGCTAATTTTTATTGCCGATGAATCATCCCAACTTGTCCATTCAACGTTTTTTTTATTGGCAGGGTTGTAACCTTTCGCTTTTGGATCCCACCAGTTCCACAGGTCCGGCCGCGCATTCATCCAGTTTATTCCATCAAGATTAATAAGAATAGGGGTCTTTGTTTCCTGGCTGACCTGCATAAAGCGGTCTAAACTTTTTTCAACTGAATCAATATTTGTTGAGAGAAAATCGAATATCGCAGAAATGCCCAGCCGCAATTTTAAATTAACAGGAGCATTGACTTTCTTTATAACATCCTCAAAAAAATTCCTGTTATACGTCGAAGGCCTGGCTAAAACCAAACTTCTGCCGGGCATCGTATTGAGAAAAATATACCTGGTTTGGTTTTGCCCTTTGAATTGGGAAAAAACAAAAAGCGCACATGTAAATAAAATTTTTCTATAGAAGTTCATCTTGCTAAGGACCTTCGGTTTTTTGGAGCGTTAAGCATTTTCCAGAACCCGCCTTACGCTATATATTAGCGGATTTTGCTTATCATCATTCAACAGGTCTCCTATGTGTAACTTGGCAAGCTGTGCATCACTCAAAATATTTTGTGTTCCATTATAAGTGTTGCCATCAGGCATATATGCGCACGTCATAGCTCGCCTGTAACCCGAAGTCATATTAGCATGTGCCCCATGAATGGTAAGTCCATTGTGAAAAGAACAGCTGCCGGCTTTCATAAGAGCAGCTTTCGAATTTGATTTGAAAAATTCCGGATATACTTTAAATATCTCACCCATATTTTTTCCTATGCCGGGATTTTCAAAAGTGGTTTTAAGATAAGAACCTGGAATAAAAAATAAACATCCGTTTTCATACGTTGCATCATCTAATGCCACCCAAATGGACAATGCCTTGCGATCACTGAATGACCAGTATGGAGTATCAAGATGCCAGGACGTTGGATTTGCCCAGGGTTTTTTGATGAGGGCCTGATCATGCCAGATACGAATACCATCAACACCAGCTAACTGCGCGGCCATTTTTCCAATACGTTCATCGAGCATTATATTCCTCATCTTTTCATTATCCTGCCACAGGTTGATCATCTGATCAAAAACATTGTCATAATAAGATTTATCGGCATCATCGCCTTTGCCATAAACTTCTTTGCGATCCGGCAATTTATTGCCGTTGCGATTGGCCAATGCTTCATCTAAAGCAGTGCGCCAATTATCTAACTCCTGCGGAGAAAGAAAATCTTCAATCACAACAAAACCGTCTTTTTGATAATTGGCAATCTGATCCGGGGTAAGTTCATTTTTCATAACAATCGTTCAAACGTTTAATGTTTCAAAACTACCATCCAGTCATAAATAACATTTAGATAAATATTCTTTTCTTTTGTACTTTCTGACAATTAAAGACACGTAATGACTGGTTGTGCAGGCGTGTACACTTATAAAAAGCATTTTGAACTGGATGTAATTTTCATCAATATGGTAGTGTAGGTGTGCCTGATGATTTTGTTGCCCACTCCGAAGGTTGTATACTCATTTCAAATTCAAGCACGGCACCGTTTTTTATCTCCGTGTGTGTGAACCAACTGCGGTCAAGTTTTTTACCATTCAGCTTTGCGGATTTTATGTAAACATTTTTTGTATTCAACCCATTGCAGATAATTATTAATTTTTTATTACTCCCAAGGTCTACTGTAACCAGATCAAACATGGGTGCGGTAATCATATACAAATCCTGACCTGCTACGGGGAAAAATCCCATGGAATGAAAAACATACCACGCCGACATGCTGCCCGCGTCATCATTACCAGGCAACCCTTCAGGTTTTACAGAATAATTTTCAGCAATGATCTTTCTGACTACCTGGTTTGTTTTATAAGGTTGGCCTGCATAATTATACAATGCAGGTGAAAGAAAACAAGGCTCATTATTTACATTATAATAATCATTTAGCCATGGATGAAATGTTTTCGAGTTCTTAGTAAAAAATGTATCCAGTCGTTTAATGAAAGCGGCGTCACCTCCCGCTTTTTTTATCAGGTCCTTCATGTTTTGCGGCACGTATAAAGAATACTCCCAGGAGTTTCCTTCATTCAGCCAGCCTCGTAAGCCTTCACTCTGATGTTCATTCCATTTTGAATCCCAACTGCCATCTTTTTTTTTAGGCCAGATAAATCCTGATGATCCATCACTTTTTATTTCTTTATTCCATATGTTTTTCCAGTTGGATGACCGTTTGAAATATTTTCTGGCAATACTGTCTTTACCCAATCCATTTGCCACTAAGGCAATGCAATAATCGTTATAGGAATACTCCATGGTACGGCTGCCACCACGTTCAAAATCGGTAGAGACATAACCGATGTTATTATAATCCCACAAACCACCACGACCCCATTTTCGTTCATCTCCACCCGGAGGAACTTCTGCATTAGTGAGCATGGCTTCCAGTCCAACTGTATAATCGATGCCTGTTAATCCTTTCATAAATGCATCTGCTATCAATACATCAGAATTGCTACCGCCTTGTGTGCGACCTGTATAATTACCACTCCGGGCATCAGGCATGTAACCTTCATGTTTATAAATATCCAATAATGAGTTTATCATCGCTACCTGCTGATCTTTTTGGATTAGCGTAAGCAAAGGATGCGTTGCTCTGTATGTATCCCAGATGCAAAAAAAATCATCGTAATAAGGAAAAGAAGATGTCCATTTAGGATTTTCACCAGTGCGGTTTACCGGCATTAGCATGGTTCTGTAGAGAGCAGAATAAAATATTTTTTTCTGTTCTTGATTTTCTGTCTTTACAATAATAGTGTTCAATTTTTTATTCCATTCATCTTGTGCTTCATTTTTTACTTTATTAAAATCCAGGTGATTTATTTCTGTTTGGATATTTTGTTTTGCTTTACCGGTGCTGATAAATGAAATGCCCACCTTCATTTCAACCTGCTCTCCTGTTTTATTATTAAAAGTAAAATAGGCGCCGGTTGGTGAACCATTATCCACTTCTTCCTTTGATGATTTATGGAGCTCACCTGACTTCCACGTTCCGTATTCTGATGCAGGCGTATCCAGTACAGCATAGAAAAATACGGTATAAGCTTCACCGACATTCCATCCACCCCGTACTTTTGTATAGCCTTCAATTTCGGTTGGAGATACAATTTTAATTTCTGAACCCACCAGTTCCTGGTCTAATTCGCCCAATTCTTTATAACCACCCCAGCTTAAAAAACTTCCCATATCAAAGATTAAATTAAGCGGGGCTTTACTATTATTGGTGTATCGATGAAAACCTACACTATGCGTAATTGTAAACTCTCCGGTTATCTTGTATTTAGGAAGATCAACAGAGAAATAACCGGGGCTTGATTTTTCATTTGCACGGTTACTTGCATAATTCTTAATATCCAGTGCTCCACTGGTAGCAGCTACTAAAACGTTTCCATATTTTGGGGGTCCGCCCGTACCGGATACATGTACATGACTGAAACCTTTCATCAAACCAGTTGAGTTGTAACCTGAGTTGGTATTCATAGGTATGCAATCAGGGCCAAGCTTTACCATACCATACGGCAGCGTAGCGCCTGCAAAAGTGTGTCCCTCGCCGACAGCACCGATAAAGGGATCTACATATTTCGTCAGATCCCTTTCTTTTTGTTGCGAATCTGCAGATAAAAAAAAAGTTAGAATAGGAATAGAAAGAAAAATTCTAAGCCGGTGTATTGATAAAATAGTCATATGTTTTGCCTATGTTATTCATAATAATTGTAGCCTGTTAAATCCCCCAAGCGGAAATAATAAATGGCAGAAAAATGATACAATCAGATCCTATTCTAAGCTGATTAGAAGAAATTAAATGTAATTATATTTTATGTCGCCGCACTTGGAGGATGATTTTAGATAAAAATATTATCAGAAAATGCAAAACTGATAAACATATTTCGGATGCCTGAATTGTACATCTACTTCTATAAATCACTTTAAATAATAGATATAATATGCAGGTGGGATAAATTATATCACGTTCTTGTTAAGGGCGAGTTCCTTGTTTTGAAAGCAGGATCAGGTTGATTATAAAAGCCCTGCGAGGAATTCGTGAATCACTTTTTTTCAGGATGACCTGACTCACGAATGATTCACTGGAAATAGGTGGTATTTTGATAGCAACGACAAGTTCCTAAAAACAAAAAGAGACTGTAAATCATCCATTTACAGTCTCTTTAATGTTGTTAGTAAGTGTTCTAGGTGGAGCTGAGGGGATTCGAACCCCTGTCCAAACATAATCACCATTAGCTTTCTACATGCTTATTCCGGCATTAATTGTCGGAGAATACCCGGAGACGGACGAACCAAATATTCTCTTAGCTGAATAGTCTTAAGTGATGATCACAGCCTTTCATCACAGCAACCCATTTTATTTTTGATTGGGCGGGGAGGCTTGGTAACAGGTCAACCTGCCATCCCGGCCATAATGGATGCTAATTCTCTGAATTAGGCAGCCATGGCGTAGTTTGATTCGCCATTTGAGTTTTGATCCTTCAGATTTAAGTGCTAATAGAACAACGCACTGCATGCTTGCACTAACCGTAACGTATGCTGTCAAAACCAGTACAGCCCCAGATAATTAGCAAATTAGCAGATTAGCAGATTAGCTAATTAGCGAATTAATATTCAAAGAACTTTATGAGAAATCGAAGATAGAAAATAGAAAATTGAAAGCAAAGGTCGCTCATTTTCGATTTTCAATTTCCGATTTTCGATTTATTATCAATGTTTAAATAAACGCCAGAAATCAAGTCCCAAAGCATATGCCATCAACCCTAATAATAAAACCATTCCAACCATTTGCGCATACTCCATGAATTTGTCTCCGGGTTTTCTGCCGGTAACTATTTCTACTAAAGTGAATAATGCATGACCACCATCTAATGCAGGGATCGGTAAAATATTCATAAAGGCAAGGATGATTGAAAATATCGCGGTGAGCGTCCAGAACCTTTGCCAGTCCCACACTCCGGGGAATGTATTTCCAATACTGATCACACTGCCCAGCGAGTCTTTTGCCGCAACTTTACCAGTAAAAATTTGTTTTAAACCGGTCATGTACCTTCCTAATGTTTCGAAGCACCTGTTGATTCCTTCAGGAACGGACTGCGCAAGTGTATATTTTTTTAAGTTCGTTCCAAAAAGATCGGCTTCACTTTTATTAAAAAATCCTATCGATCCTTTGTTCAATTTTACTTTAACGGGGATAGTATCATTTCCCCGCAAAACGGTTAGTAAGGCTTCCTCATTATTTAATTTCAGTCTTAAACTGTCTAATTCGTTTTTATATAATACTGGCTGATTATTGAAAGCAATAATGTGATCGCTTTTTTGCAGTTTGTTTTGTGTAAAGGTTGCTGAAGGACTTACCGAATCAACAATCACCGGCACACGATAACCTATAAAACGCTGCAGTTTGCTTTTATTTAAATCGCTGATAAAACCTTCGGGAATTTTAATATCCATTGGCTGACTGTTCCGTTCGATCTGCAAAGTCTTTGCTTCCTTCAAAACAATATCAACACCCACGGTATTATAAGTTTCAATTGGTTGATGATCTACTGCAAATATTTTATCGCCATCTTGCAAACCGATCTTTTTAGCAAGTGAATCTGCATAAATTCCGTTCTGTACATTCTTAGCAGGAATGTATTCTTCGCCCCACACATAAGTGATCATGATAAAAAGAAAAAGCGCAAGAATAATATTTACGATCACACCGCCACACATAATAATCAGTCTTTGCCATGCCGGCTTGCTGCGAAACTCCCATGGTTCGGCCGGTCTTTTCAACTGGTCCTTATCCATGCTTTCATCTATCATTCCGGCGATCTTTACATACCCGCCAAACGGAACCCAACCCATTCCATATTCTGTTTCACCTATTTTTTTCTTCCATAAACTAAAACCAGGATTAAAGAATAAATAGAATTTCTCCACTCTTGTTTTAAACCAGCGTGCAGGTAAAAAATGCCCCAGCTCGTGAAGAATAACAAGGATAGAAAATGATAAAATAAATTGTCCTGTTTTTACTAAAACGCCCGACCAGTTAATTGCTAAAAGAATGCTCATTATATGTACGATTTACGATGTACGTTGTACGATGTGTTGATCGTAGCGTACTTTGTTTTTTTGTTTTTATTTTATGTGGCCTGCAACTACATCTGTATCAACGAGGCGGCAAAGTTACGGGCCTCGGCGTCGCTTTCAAAGTATTGATCCAGAGTGGGGTTAGAAATAAATGTTATTTTATTCATGGTTTGCTCTACCAGTTCCGTCATGTCGAGGAAACCAATGCGATTTTTAAGGAAAGCATAAACTGCTATTTCATTGGCGGCGTTCAGCACACATGGCAGGTTGCCCCCTTTATAAAGTGCCTCGGTAGCAAGTACCAGGTTGCGGAAAGTTTTTATATCCGGTTCTTCAAAGGTTAAAGTGGCGGGTTTCCTGAAATCATACCGGGGAAAATCGTTGGGAATTCTTTGCGGAAAAGCGAGTGCATACTGTATGGGAAGTTTCATATCAGGAAGGCCCATCTGCGCTTTAATACTTCCGTCATCAAACTGCACCATACTGTGAATAATACTTTGCGCATGAACAATTACCTGGATCTGGTCGGGCTTTAAATTAAACAGCCATCTCGCTTCTATCATCTCCAGCCCTTTGTTCATCAGTGTTGCAGAGTCAATAGAAATTTTGGCGCCCATGTTCCAGTTAGGATGTTGGAGCGCATGATCTCTTTTTACATTCACTAAAAAGTTGGGCTTTTTACCCAGGAACGGACCACCGCTTGCTGTTAAAACGATCTTCTCAATTTTATTTCTTCCCTCGCCTATTAAACATTGAAAGATTGCAGAATGCTCACTATCGACCGGGATAACGGGTACTTTATTTTCGTAAGCTTTTTGCATTACGATATCTCCGGCAACAACCAGCGTTTCTTTATTGGCAAGCGCAACGGGTTTTCCTAATTCAATGGCTTTAAGTGTGGGTTTTAACCCGGCAAATCCTACGATCCCTGCAAGCATTAAATCGTATACGTCGAGTGCGGCAACATCTTCTAAAGATTTTTCTCCGGCGAAAACTTTTACATCGGTGGAAGCAAGAGCGTCTTTAACTTTTTGGTATTTGTTATCATCAGCTATCACCACCATGTTGGGCTTAAACTTAAGCGCCTGTTCAATCAAAGTATTTTCGTTGGTGTAAGCCGTCTGAATTTCATCAGATAATTTATCGGGATTTGATTCAATTACTTCCAAGGCCTGTGTACCTATGGAACCTGTGGAACCGAATATAGCAATGCGTTTAGTCATTTAGATTTTTGGATGGAGACTGCAAGATACAGGTTACAAGATAAAAATTACTCCTTAATGAAATAGTTAATAATTGAGAGAGAGAACCGCGACTTTAAGGTTATTATTTATTATTAAGAAACGGAACTAATTCCTCTGCTATCTTTCTGTCGTTACTTAGTCTCGGCAGTTTATTCTGACCACCAAGCTTACCAATGCTTTTCATGTAATCAATAAATCCGCCTTTTCTTACGGAATGGATCTTTAACGTTTGCAGAATATTACCTGCGATGAGATCATCATAATAAACATTCTTTTCTCTTAAATTATCATCAACAAGTTTTGAAAACTTTTCGAGATCAGGTGTCGTTTCAAATTCGATGAACCATTCATGATAACTCTTTCCGCCATCCTGGGAAACAAAAGGTGCAACGGTAAATTCAGTTATAGAAATACTTTGTTCGGTAGCTGCTTTCATCAGCGCATGTTCCACTTCTTCAGCAATCACATGTTCGCCAAAAGCAGAAATAAAATGTTTGATGCGGCCCGTTACCACCAGCCTGTAAGGATTAACGCTTACAAATTTTACTGTATCCCCAATATTATAACCCCAGAGGCCGGCATTGTTGTTAATAATGAGTGCATAATTCTCTCCCACCTTAATATCTTTTAAACTAAGCCTGGTGGGATCTTCATTAAATATTTCATTTGCAGGCACAAATTCATAGAAGATGCCGCTGTTCGTATTTAATAATAGCCCCGGTTCTTTTTGAGAATCCTGGAAAGCAAAGAAACCTTCTGATGCAGGGAAAGTTTCGATAGAATCGATGGTCTTACCGATCGCATCGAATAATCGTTTGCGGTATGGCTCAAAATTTACACCGCCGTAAACCATCACAGAAAAGTTGGGAAATAATTCAGTGATGGTCTTCCCGGTTTTTTCCCTCAGCCTGTCGAAGTACATCTGCATCCACGGAGGAATTCCGCTGATGAGGGCCATATCCTGGTGAATGGTTTCTTCTACAATTTTGTCAAGTTTGGTTTCCCAGTCTTCAATGCAATTTGTTTCATAAGAGGGCAGTTGGTTGGTACGCAGGTATTTTGGGATATGGTGGTTTACAATACCGCTTAATCGTCCGGTGGGTATACCGGCGATACGATCAAGTTCTGGTGAGCCACTTAAAAAGATCATCTTTCCGTCTGCAAAATTATAATTGCCGGTTTCTGCCATATAGCAGAGCAAAGCGTTTCTAGCCGTATTGATATGGTTGGGGATGGAGTCTTTGGTGATAGGGATATATTTTACGCCGCTGGTAGTACCGCTTGTTTTGGCGAAATAGATGGGTTTTCCTTTCCAGAGAATATTCTGGCGCCCCTCTTTAATCATTTCTATATAAG
>JAQBNK010000038.1 GCA_028288595.1 Chitinophagaceae bacterium | reverse complement strand
GAGTGATGAGTGATGAGTGATGAGTGATGAGTGATGAGTTATGAGTGATGTCGACGAAGGTAACTTGCTATTTTCGTTTTCTCATTTCATAAATTTTAGTTGTGCATAACTACCCCATTGCATTTGTATTTTCTCATTTTCTTTACTGATTACTCATCACTGCACCAGGTCATCATTGCTCACTCCTTTCTTCTTAGAAACATTTTCTTTTAGTTTTCCAAAGTTGTAGGTGACACCGAAATATATTACCCGGTACGGACTAATAGTAGATGAGACAATTCTGAAATTGGGATCTTCTGTTACTGAACGGTAATTGACAAATTGTTTGTGGAAATTATTCACGTTTATCGTGGCCGATAATTTTTCATGGAAGAATTTGTAGCCAAAGTTCACCTGGTAGAACGCTTGCGTATTGGGCGTGTTCACCAACGCATACGGACTGCGGTTTACACCCCCGCTGCCGCTAATGGTAAAGTTCCCTACTACTTTATAATAGAAGTTTCCGAAAGCAGATCCCGACAAACCCTTACGGTGTTGCAGTAAGTTGAATTTATTTTCAATATCATTATATCGTAGCAGTGAATATAAACCCACAGTTAATTTATCATTCAGCGGTGTATTTAAATTTAATCCAATGCTCGCCTGGTATTCTTTGCCCGCATTTGCACTCGTATAACTGGTAACGCCGCTGTTTTTATTAAAAGCCGCATACTGCACGATCATACTATTGGTATAACTCCCGTTAAGTGAAACAGCCGCGAATAGTTTTCCTTTTGTAAAACGATTCTGAACAGACACAGAATGTAATGTCTGCGGACCGAGGTTAGGGTTGCCGTAAGAAATATTCAGCGAATCTGTATTGTTTACAAACGGGTTGAGGTTGGTAATATAGGGACGCTGTAATCTGAGGTTATAGGAAGCAGTAAGTGTATAAAGACTACTGAATCTTCTCGTGATCACAACATTCGGAATAAGGTCAGTATAGTGCTGCGAAACAATTGTTTTAGAAGTGATAAAGTCACCACTGATATCTGTATGTTCCAGACGCAACCCTGATCTGATATTATATTTCCCCAGGTAAAAATTATAAGACGCATAAGCACTGTAAACTTCCTGGTGATAATTAAAGACATCAGTGTTGGAAGGATTTAGTTTATAATTATCCGCAGTATTATATTTCACCAGGCTTTTGAAATCAGAAGAAGCATTTCTAAGAATTGCTTTCGTGCCCGTCTCTATTTTTCGCTTTGCTTGTAATGGCTGTATAAAATCGATCGCAAAAGTATATTCATGGTTCTTTGCCTCGCTGGTGTTCGATACATACCTGTCACTTGCCGGGTTATCCTGCAAGCTGTTATTGAAGCCGTTGTTTTTACTGGACTGCCCGTTAAAGCGAAAGTCCAGTTCTTTTTCCGGGTTGCTTTTGTATTTGCGAATGAAGTCGGCGCCAATACCGGTGTTAGCATTTTCAGACCTGTTACCTTGTGTATAATAACCTGTTTCAAATGGCTGTGCCCCATGTTCTGTTATCACGGTTTGTTGTAATGTACTGTTCTGCTTAAAGCGCCAAAAATTTACATAAGTGGCGAGGGTATTCAAACTATCAATCTCGTAGCTCACTTCAACATTGCCAAACCCGCCGAGATTTCTCGCGGTGCGTTCACCCGTTAATGTTCTTTTAGAAAATATCGCCGCACCCACCGGTGTTGTTTCGCTTGTACTCCTGCTGGTAATATCCCCGGACCCACTTGTGCTTACATAACCGGTTATACCAAGTTTGCCGGATTTTAAATTCAATGTGGCGCTTTCACTGAAATCAGTGTTGGTGCTGTAATAAGAACTCAGGTAACCGTTATACCCGATCACTTTCTTTTTAGTGATGATATTGATCACTCCGCCCACACCTTCTGCATCGTATTTGGCAGAAGGAGAAGTGATCACTTCTATTTTGCTGATCACCGCACCCGGAAAATTCTTCAGTGCATCTTTCAGGTTCATCGCAAACATAGAAGTCTCCCGTCCGTTCAATAATATTTTGAAATTGCTTTGCCCGTTCACCTGTACATTGCCCTCGCCGTCTACCATCACCAGCGGAGTCTTGCGTAATATGTCTGATGCCGATTCTGATTTTGCTGCAGGATCATTCTCTACATTATAAATCAGCTTATCATCAGATTGTTCTATCAAAGCTTTTCTTGCCGTGACGGTAATATTTTGAAGTGAATGGATTGAAGCAGTAAGTACCAGCCCTGCAATTTCATTATCACCGCTTTTAATATGGACAGGCGTGTTGGCTTCCCCGAAACCGGTATGAGAAATAATAAGCTGGTATTTCCCGGTGTCTGCTGTAAGCTGAAAATTTCCTTTCGTATTGGTATAAGTTCTTTTTATTGGCTCAGTTAATTGCCCTGCCCGGTAGAGACTTACCGTTGCATAAGGCAGTGGCTTTTTTGTGCTGTCTGAAACTGTGCCGGTAAGTTTACCCTGTTTGTCCTGGCCATTGGATGTGAATGAATTTAGCAAAAAGAAAATACATTGATAAAAGCATGGCCTCATTGATCGCATATACATTCAGTTAGTGTGGGTTACTATATAGTCACAGGAAACAAGGAATTGTTGCTTCATCTTTATCCCCATTGACTAAAAACTAACTTACGATCTTTCTCGTATAAGGAAAAAACGAGGATCAATATTTCGATAAGAGGTTTTTTGGGAGGGATGAGCGGAGCGTAATTTGTATTTCCTCTGTGGCCCTCCGTGTACTCTGCGGTTTCTGTATTTCATTTGCTAATTGGCTAATTACCGAATTTGCTAATTTGTATTTCCGCTGTGATTAATAAAAACCCCATTTCTTTCCAACCATTTCCCCTCCCGCTCCTCTTAACATTACAAATGCATGTTATGAGAAAGATATTCTTCCTGTTCTGCTTACTATCCTCCGGCAACCTTTTCGCACAGGACGTTCAGAAACTGATCACTGATATTTTATTTAAACAGTCTGCCCTCGAAAACATTTCAGCAGACGTACACCGCATAGACACTTTTACAACTGGAGACATCTGGGACCATACCGGCCGCATACAGGTTAAACTCGTACCCGCAGATACGGTACTCGGATATTATTTTAAAGGGAAAAGGGATGATCATAAAGGATGGAGTCTCTACTCAAACGGGATCGCTTTTGATATTAATGATTCAAGCAAAACTTATGTCACCAATTCAAGACCGAATGATCATATCCTGGGTTCGCCGGGCGGACAAATGATGTTTACAGACCTTTTTAAACTGGACACTTCCAAAGCGATTAGTTTTAAAATGGATGAAGAGCCTGGATATTATAAACTGAGAATGGATTATGCCGATAATGATAAATACCAGGTTAAGGAGCGTTATAAAATATTCTGGATCGATAAACAACTGATGCTGCCCGTAAAACTCTACGATCATTTAGTGGTGCTGAATAATAAACAGGCCCGTACTGTTTCACTTGCTAATCTCCGGGTGAATAACCAGGTGAACCAGCCTTATGATTTTAATGACAGATCTTTTCTCAGCAGTTATCAACCTGCGCCACCTCCCGGTAAGCCGGCGTATTTATCACTCATCAATGAAGAGGCGCCGCAGTTTGATCTGCAAAGTTTTGCCGGTGAAAGATTCGCATTGAATGACCTGAAAGGAAAAGTAGTGCTGCTGGATTTCTGGGAAGTATGGTGCGGCCCATGCGTTGAAGCAATGCCTTTGGTTGACAGCCTCTCCGAAAAATATAAGAAGCAGGGATTACTGGTACTCGGTATTATGAATGATAAGAGCCAGTTGCAGCCAGCTAAATTAATGGCGCAGAAAAATAATTATAGCATTCCCTTGCTGGTGGGTAATGAATCTTTACAGCGTAATTATAAAATAAATGCAGTGCCGCAATATGTAGTGATAGGGAAGAATGGTAAAGTGGTGCATGCACAGGCAGGGTATAGTGATAAACTGGGAAAGGTAATAGAGGCGGCATTAAAGGAGTAGGCTTAACCTCAGAGAATACAAATTAGCAAATTCGGTAATTAGCAAATTAGCAAATGAGGGCGCCCTCGCGGTTAATTCTTCCCTTAACCCCCTCATTCTCAACCCGAAAATATTTTCCTCTTCCTTCCAACTTTTCCTTCATTTTCTTCTCTTATATTCACTCACCAATTATTATGAAAAAGATATTATTGCTTGTGTGTTTCATGGCCGCCAAAAACCTATTCGCCCAGGATATTAAAAGAGCTTTTGCTGATATGTTATTTAAGCAATCGCCTGTTGAAGAAATGGCCTCCCCAAAAGAGATTAAATTATCGGCCACTAGTTTCTCTATCTGGAACACGCCATTCTGCCCCGGTTGTATTGTTACAACTAATCAAAATACATTCAGAGGTCCGCTGAGAGCGAAGCCTTAGTGAATGCTATAAAGGGTTATTCTTTTCGGTGAAATATTTTTCTATCTGTATACCGATGTCTTTCGACAGTTCTGTTTCCTGTTCGCTTTCACGATCAAGCCAGTGAACGGCACCTTCATTATCTCTTTGCAATTGCAACTGAAGTGTATGGCCATTATCTTCTATACTGAATTGTTTATCTCCCGTATGATTCACACTGAGTTCGCGGCCCGCATAACTCACGGAGAAATTCCTTAATTGATGCATGAGGAGAGAGCGACAAATGCTGTGCCTGTTACGAGCGGAGGAAAATACAAATTAGCAAATTCGGTAATTAGCAATTAGCAAATGAAAGAACCAGGCACCACAAGACGGCAATTTGTGTATTCCCACAATATGCTTTTTATGTGTGGCTCTCTGTGGTTCTCTGCGTTCCCTGTATTTCATTTCATTTGCTAATTACCGAATTTGCTAATTTGCTAATTTGTATTCTGCCGTTAAATATTCGTACATCTTTTTTCCCGTCATCTTTCCTTCTTCTCTCTCTTCTGCTTCAAACAAAAAATAAATATTTCCTGTTCTCCAATAACTTACTGAAACTGTTTTCCTGCATATAGTTAAGCGGGTAGAAGAGGGCATGTTATTAGATGCGTTTCTCCCTGATGCCATATGAAAACGACAATCGCCATGAGAATTTACCTGGCGGTGAAGAAAAGAAAGTAATACCTGTAGTAGAAGAATTCGCTACGGTAAAAAAAGAAATGCACGAGACCGGTAAGGTCATCATTTCTAAAACGACAGAAGAAGTATTAAAGCAGCTCGATATTCCGCTGGTCTCCGAAACGATAGAAGTGAAACGCATTATCAAAAATGAAGTGCTGGACGAAGCGCCTGCCGCTGTTCGTTACGAAGGCGATGTAATGATCGTATCCGTTGTGCAGGAAATAGTGGAGATCAAAAAAAGAATAGAGCTGATAGAAGAGCTTCACATCACCCGTAATCAAACGGTGCTGCACGAAAAAAGAGACATGCCACTTCGCAAAGAAAGGGTAGAAGTAAAACGCGAAGGCATCGATAAAAACGAAAACAATAATCACAAATAAAAAACAAGGAGGTCAAAATGTCACACACGGTAGTAGGGTTATTCAATAATGCAGACACCGCCCGTAATGCAGTTCAAAAACTGGTTGATGATGGTTTCGAGAACAGTAACATAGACTGTTCTTATTCCGGCAGCACAACTTCTGGCGGTGCAGATACGGGCCGCCGCGATCATGAAAGCGGGATAGAAAAATTTTTCCGTAATCTTTTTGGAGATGATGATGATACCGCTGATAAATATTCGCGGGCCGGGAAAAACAATACGGTGGTAACCGTTCATGCTACTTCAGACTATGAAGCAAAAAGAGCGGCTGACCTCCTCGACGATTTCGGCGCTATCGATGTGGATGAAGATGAAACTTCTTATAGTGGTGATAATATACGTGCAGAAAGCGATGCAACTACATCAGACCGCCGCGATACCGATACCACACGCAAGATACCAGTGGTAGAAGAAAACCTGGAAGTAGGTAAACGAGAGGTGCAGACAGGCGGTGTAAGAGTAAGAAGCCGTGTTATTGAAAAGCCGGTAGAAGAAAACCTTCGCCTGCGTGAAGAGACCGTGAATATAGAACGCAAGCCCGTAGACCGTGATGCGACCGCTAGTGATCTTGACACCTTCCAGGATAAAGAAATAGAAATGACGGAGCGCAAAGAAGTTCCCCTGGTGAATAAAGAAGCAAGAGTTACAGAAGAGATCACCGTAAATAAAGAAACCGATGTACGTAACGAAACCGTTAGAGATACATTGAAGAAAACAGAAGTGGATGTAGAGAACTTGAATAAGAACAGAACAGCGGAAGACGGTAATTTGTAATTAGCAAATTAGCTAATTAGCAAATTGAACGCTCAAGATTAGCAGGTGAATAAGAAACAGAAATGTATCTTCTTTCATCTGCTAATTTGCTAATCTCCTAATATTCTTCCTGAAGTTGATTCATCAGATCTATCAAAAACAATTGCTCCTCCAGTATATGTTTTCTTACGCGGTCGTTTTCCCGTGTAGTCGCGTTAGTAAGTGTGAGGAAAAGAAGTATCGCTACTTTATACATTTCAATATCAGCACTATAATATTTAACCGCGACAATAACCGCGATATCCACCAAAATGCAAACCCAGTAAACCCATGTAGAAATCAGCAGTGATCGTGTTACATTCTTATATCTCTTCTCCGCAGCAGCTTTCACCTCCGCCCAGTTCTGCTTAGTATAATGATGCGCCGGAAAGATCCTTTCCTTTTTATTCAGCAGCATCAGTCTCTTCCAGGTAGTATTTAGTAATTCGGGATTTTGCATGTGTCTTTTATTTCAGTTGGGGAAGCTCAGTTGGCGGTTGGCAATTGTTAGTTGGCCCGGGAAAAACCACAAAATTCCTCAACGCATGGGTAACTATTTTAAAAACTAGCAGAAATCATGAGACGCCAACTGCCAACTATCCCCACATCCTTCACCAAGCCTGTTTTTTTATCCTGAACCAGCACTATCAGTCGCACATCTTTTTCTGTAAGGTTAGGCGAATATTTTATGGAAGCGATCAAACCGTCTTTATCTTTTTTCATAACCTGCATCGCCCTTACAATATTAATGTGCTGTAATTTTTTGCCATCATTTTCGCCGGCGTTTATTTTGGTCACCGCTTCTTTTTGCACCAGTAATAAAATGGTTTCCAGTGATGGGTCTTCGTTGTTAAGGTTCACCTGTGCCCAGGCGGTATCGGAAGTGTGCCAGCCCTTCAGCTTCCCCTCGATGATGCGATGTTGCAACCCGCTGTCCTGTATTAAATTACTGATCGCTTTAGCGTTACTGCCTACAATTTCATGTTCGCCATTTATTACTGCCTGCGGCGTATACATGGTATTCAGTTTAAATAAATTGGTATAACGGATCTGTCTCTGGGTAAAAGCATGCGTGCTGAAACTATCTACCCAGCCCAGCCGGTTCCAGTAGTCAACATGAAATGCCAGCAGCAGCACCGAAGGGTCTTTAACCGCCAGGCCCTGTAAATATTTTTCCGCAGCGGGGCAACTGCTGCAACCCCCAGATGTAAACAATTCTATTACATGTTTTATCTCCCCCGGTTTAACGGTTGTTGCAGAAGGATAGATGGTGGTGTGCGACCCCGGGCTCTCGTTGCAGGCGGCGATAGCAAGGCCGGTAATAATGATGGAGTATATTATTTTCATTGACCGCAGCTTTTGTAGTTAAACTGCCAGCTTTTTGCTACGCAGTAATTTTTGCCCGTCGCCGGCCGATCTCCACCCTGCCACAGCAAATCCTTCTTCTTCCATGGAGTGAATAAGATCCAGCAGTACAAGCACTTCTTCCATTCTTTGTTTTTGCATTCTGGCAGAATAGATACCGTCAAGCTCGTCGATTGCGAAATACCCAAACATAACATACTGAAACGCCAATGATTTCAGATCGTGGTAATAAATTCCGGCAGCAATCATCAGGATAAGCACCACTACGTTAAACCATAGATAATTTCTGCGGCGTTTAATAGTTTTTTCTGCAGCGGCCAGCCTCTTTGCCGTTTGCGGTATCAGATTAACCCATGTTTTTTCAGAAAGAAAATGCGGACCGAAGAGGCCCAGCTTTCATTCAGCGTTAAGAGCCTTTCCCATGCAATATCATAAGTGGCGCTGTTCTCCATGGAGATAAAATGAGTATTAAAGTTAAAAAATTAACCGCAAATTTTAACCGGCAGGAAAGGAAAGAAATGATTGACCCGGCAGCGGAATCTTTGTGAAGATCTAGTGGTGTCGCACTCTTGTGCTTTATAACAATACGGAGCTTTTAAATACGAAACCTGTTAGTGTTCAGGTGCTTATTCTTTTATTTTTTACAGGTTGTTTGAAAAACTAATTTGCGTAAATGGCAGATGTACATGATAAAGCTACACGCAGCTATAACATGAGCCGTATTCGTCCCTGTATTCCTCTGTGGTTAAACAAGGTCCCGCAAGGGAGCTCCATTTAAAGTTTCTTAATTGTCAATCCCTCCGCCTTCATCTCCAGCAACATCGTTTTTCTTTTAGCATCCACCGCACTGAAATAACTAAACTTTAGCCGGATAGTATACTTATCAACTTTTGTAAATGAAAAGTCTTTAGGATCATACAGTTTCTGTATCTCGTAAACTTTATAAACCGGATCGTCGCCATCGGAAGAAAGACAAATGATCACACGGTTATAAATTTCTTCTGATTCAGAGTTCGGCACCCTGTCTGTTGGAAGTCCGACCCTGAAAACCTTAACGAACAGCTCCTGGCCGGTATCGAAGTCTTTCATTTCTTCAATGAAGGGCAGTATAGCAGCCACTTGTTTATTTTGAAGCGGGTGTATTGTCTGAGCAGAAACAGAAAAAGAGAGCAGGAGTAGTGGGAAGAGGAGTTTCATGAATACAAATTAGCAAATTCGATAATTAGCAGATTAGCCAATGAAGAAAATACAACTTAGCCAATTAGCATAAAAAAACTCTGCGGCCCTCTGCGGTCCTCTCTGTATTCTTCTGCGGTTAAACAAAGCTCCCGAAGGGAGTTAATGGATTATTTCTCATACTGTTCATCAATCATCTTAATAATATCCCGGGTCTCCTGCATTACAAAATGATAGCGTTCAATGATCTCACCCGTTCCGCTGCGGGGGCCGGCACCGAGGAGTATGTTCTGAAGTTTAGGCATGGCTAATAGTTCTGCAACATTGTTAGTGCCATCTTTACCAAGAATAAGATGATCCTGCAACCACGGTAGTATAGTATTTGTTTTCGTGTAATTAAATGCTGAAGTGGCTGTAAGGAGTGTTTTAAAATGATACTGGTAGAGATCTAATATTTTTGCCTTTAGTGAATCATCCTCTATAACATCTATACTGCCGCTGCTTTTTAAAGCTTCAAAACGGCTGTTATTAGGAATCAGTTCTACTGTATTAACGAGTGTGTTATAATATTTTCCTAAAGAATCCCCTTCCAGTTTTTTTTCGCCACTGCCAACACTGCGAAAATATATCCATCCCGCAGTGATCTTTTCATAAGCAGCGCTGTCTTGCTGTTCCTGGGTAAGGTCGTTAATGAGATCACGCTTTAGCCCGGTTAAAAATGTTTTTTCTTTTTTGCGGTCGTGTGAATGTTCCCGCCAGCGTTCAAGAAGTAAAGTGAGGGAAAGTGCGAATACGATTATCAATATTTCAATACCTATATCCAGTAGGCGATGCTTCCATGGTTTTTCTTTTTCTTTAAGGCTGGTATAGATTTTTTTTGTGTGCTTGGTAAGATCGTGTTCAGACATGTTTCAAATATAAAAGGTTTTCCGAATTCTGAATTCTGCGGTCCTCTTTGTATTCCTCTGGGGTTAAACAAAAAAGCTCCCCGAAGGGGAGCTTACTGTCTTCAACTTCTAATGGAATATTCTTCCAAAGAAATCTTTCATATCCTTCCATGAAGCTGTATCTGCCGCGCCATTATATGCGATTGGCATTTTAAATTTCTTTCCCATCTCCGTCGCTTTCAGATTAGTGAATGCATGCAGCGCACCGGGATATTCTTTGAATGTATATTTCGCACCGGCAGAATCCATCTGCTTTTTAAATGTTGTTTTGTCTTCCGGTTTTACAAAACCATCTGCTTCACCATTACATACCAGGAACTGTGTTGTAAGACCTTTTACCGGCGCTGGTGTTCCGGCGAGTGTACCATGAAAACTTACTACGCCATTCAGCGGGGTGCCCAGCTTACCGGCACTCAGTACCGCGGATCCGCCAAAGCAATAACCGATAGCAGCGATCTGTGTTGTATCGGCTTGCGGAAAAGTTTTTGCTTTTGCTATCGCGGCTTCGAGCCTGGATTTAAATAAGCCGGGGTTAGTGTAAAAAGGCATCGCCAGGTTCTGGGCGTCTTTTGGATTATCCGCTGTTTTGCTATGTCCATACATATCCGCGGCAAAAGCGAGATAGCCGAGTTCGGCTAGTTGGGTGGCTCTTGTTTTAGCATAATCGGTTAGTCCCCACCACTCATGAACAACGATCACTATGGGCCGCTTACCTTCTTTATTCTGGTCGTATGCCAGGAAGCCTTCCGCATTGATAGAGTCTGTGTTGTAAAAAACATTTTCAGCTTTTATCATGGTTGTTTTACGTGTAGAATCGGTCGTTTTTGATTCGTCTGCGGAAGAAGAATTACCGTTGCAGGAAAGAAGGATGGCGGAGAGTAAGACAGGGGCCATCCAGTTGAAGAGTTTCATGTTAGATTTATTTGAGAGTGAAGTTAGGGAGAATGAGGGTAAGCTCCCGCCAGGGAGCTTTTTTGTTTAACCGCAGAGGAATACAGGGAGGACGGCAGAGGGCCGCAGAGATTTTTTTCATTGGCAAATTGTCTAATAGCCGAATTGGCTAATTTGTATTTCTCCGCGCCTTCTCTGTGGTCCTCCGCGTCCTCTGCGGTTAAAAAAATTTGATGATTAATTACATTATCGTAATTTTACGATTAATATAAAGGCGGATGATTTTTAGTCGCCTTTATCTTTATCAATATTGATCGTATAAATACGATGAGATTATGGCAGTTAATAAGAAAGAAGAGTTTAGTAAGAAAGAGCAGGACTTGTCGGCATTTGCCAAGGCGATCGCTCACCCGGCGAGGCTGGCGATACTTAAAGTACTGGCGCGGCGTAATGAATGCGTATGCGGGGAGATCGTGGAAATATTGCCGCTGGCACAGTCGACTGTATCGCAGCATTTAAAAGAATTGCAGAAAGCAGGATTGATCAAAGGGGAAGTGGATGGTGCACGCAGTTGTTATTGCATCAACTGGAAAGAGTTTGAAAAATTCATGAATGATTTCAACAGCTTGTTCACGCAGCTGAAAGCGAAGAATGAGAAAGCGTGTTGTTGAGAACGTGAAACGTGAATTGTCAATCGTGCATCCTGCATGTTGAATCGTGGATGCATTGACGTTTCACGATTGCCGATTCACGTCTAAAATAGTCCGGACAGACAAGAAACCAAATTTGTTAACCAAAAAATTCAAGCGATGAACACACAATTTGATGCCTGTGGTTGCGACCCGGGTTGTTGCGCTGAAACAGAAGGACTACCAGTGCCTTGCTGCGGATGCTGTTAAAGAGAGAGCCACGAGAGATCGTGGCTTTTTTTAATTTGAGAATTTGATAATGAAAGGCCTTGGTAATTTAAAGCATTTTCAAATTTTCAAATTCTTCTCCCCGTAACTTTAGAAAAAATATTCTTGTTATGTACGTCACCATACGCCCCATGAAAGACGAAGACTGGGAGCAGGTAAAAAATATTTATGCCGAAGGAATACAAACCGGTGACGCGACATTTGAAAGCGATGTTCCCTCGAAGGATGATTTTGATAAAGCGCATCTTGCTTTTGGAAAAGTGGTTGCTGAAAATTTTGGTGTGGTCGGATGGGCTGCGCTTACGGGTGTATCGGGACGTTGCGTATATGCGGGTGTAGCAGAAGTGAGTGTATATGTAGCTGAAGCGGCAAGAGGAAAAGGAGTTGGTAAATTATTACTGGAAGAACTGATTACAGAAAGCGAACGCAATGGTATATGGACACTGCTGGCGGGCATCTTCCCGGAGAATACAGTGAGTATAAAATTGCATGAGAGCGTCGGATTCAGAACAATAGGAAAGCGGGAACGCATTGGTAAAATGAATGGAGTGTGGAGGGATACAGTGATGATGGAGAGAAGGAGTGAGAGCGTCGGTGTGTAAATCGAAAATCGGAAGTGGAAAATCGAAAATGGAATACAGTAAACGCAAAGAAGGAATTCAACAATTCAACAATTCGCTAATCCTCTAATCCACTAATCCACCAACCCCCCTTCAATGAAAAAAATTTTATTCGTCTGCATAGAGAATAGTAACCGGAGCCAGATGAGCGAGGCATTTGCTAAGATGTATGGAGAAGAAGATGTGGAAGCATATAGTGCGGGTTCGAAACCCTCGGGGAAGGTCAATCCGAAAGCAATTGAAGCGATGAAGGAGCTGGGATATGACCTCGGTAAACATGAATCGAAATCTTTGGATGAAGTAAAAGCTTTTGCTCCTTTAGATGTGGTTGTTACAATGGGCTGCGGCGATGCATGCCCGTGGATGCCGGCGAAGAAATTTATAGACTGGGAAATTCCTGATCCTAAGGAAATGGAGAAAGAAGAATTTAATAAGGTGAGGGATATGATTGGAGAGAAGGTGAAGGAGCTAGTAGAGAAATTGAAAATCGAAAGTTGAAATACATTTTAACCGCAGACTTCCAATCCCTGCGGTTTTTTCATTTTCGATCTTCCACTTCCGATTTTCGATTTGATTAGTTTCTGCTGTTACCAATTCTCATTAAGAGTTTCAGCATCTCGAGGTATAACCATACTAATGTAACAAGCAATGTAAATGCGCCATACCATTCCATGTGTTTAGGTGCGCCCATTGCTTCGCCCTGTTCCAGCATATCGAAATCCATGATCAGGTTAAGCGCAGCGATAGCCACGATGAAAAGAGAAATGCCAATTCCCAAAGGGCTACTGTTATAAGTAAACGGCATATCAACATTAAACATTCTTAACACCATCGTGATGAGGTAAAAGAATGCGATACCTGCAGTGGCGCCGATAACGATCGATTTAAATTTCTGTGTCGGTTTGATGATGCGGAAATTATATAACAGGAACATCGCGATAGCCACACCAAATGTGAGCCCTACTGCTTGCATAATAATATTTGGATATTTTACCGCCAGCATATCATTAACGATGGCTGATAAACCGCCGAGGAATAATCCTTCAAGCACAGCATAAAGCGGTGCGAGAAAACGGGCCCAGCTCATTTTGAAGATCATAATGATGGCCATTACAAGTCCGCCGAATAAACCCACCAGCATCACCGTCTTTACCAGCGATGTTTGCTGCTGCATGTAGGCGTGCCAGCTATAAGATGCACCGGCAAGAACCATGAATAACAAAAATCCAAATTTGGTAATGGACCCCCTAACGGTCATTGCACCGTCTGAAGTAGTGTCTAAGCTTTTCTGGAAAATTTTTTCTGATAAAGTAGGATTACCGGATTGAAATAATGCCATAAGAATGTTTTGATAAAGATAGGAATTATGGAAAAAGAAGGAGAAGGGAATTAGTTAAGAAATTAGGAAAATACAAATTAGCAGATTCGGTAATTAGCAAATTAGTCCCGCCTTCGGCGGGAAAAAAAATACATTTAACCGCAGAGGACACGGGGGCCCACAGAGAAAGCGCAGAGGAGTACAAATACAAATTAGCAAATAGGAAACCTCTGCGGCTCTCTGCGGTCCTCTTGTATTCCTCTGTGGTTAAAAAAACTCCCGAAGGGGGGCTGCTATAATTTGTTAAATCTGCTTCCCATTTGCTAATTTGCTAATTACCGGATTTGCTAATTAAAACTACCTTTGGCAGCGGTCAAAAAAAATTTACCCATGAACAGACGGGAAGAAACCTTACAGGATGTGGTCATCAAATTTGCGGGTGATAGTGGTGATGGAATGCAGCTTACTGGTCAGCAGTTTACTAATAATACGGCTATGCTTGGGATCGACCTGGCTACTTTCCCGGATTTCCCTGCGGAGATCAGGGCGCCACAGGGAACGCTTCCGGGTGTGAGTGGTTTCCAGCTCCATTTTTCGTCTGATAAAGTATATACGCCCGGTGATCTGTGCGATGTGCTGGTAGCAATGAATGCGGCGGCACTGAAAGTGAATGTAAAAACACTGAAGCCCGGCGGAAAGATCATTGTGAATACAGATGGTTTCGACGCGAAAAACCTGCGGCTGGCGAATTTTCCTGAAGGTGTAAATCCCCTGGAAGATGGCAGCCTCGATGCATATGAAGTAATGCGCATAGATGTTACTAAACTAACCCGCGAATCGCTGAAAGATTTTCCTGATCTGGGTATTAAAGAAAAAGACCGTGCGAAGAATATGTTCGTGCTGGGATTTATTTACTGGATGTACAGCCGCAGCCTGGATAATACCATCACATTTTTAAAAGAGAAGTTTGGTAAAAAAGCCAATATCCTGGATAGTAATATTAAAGTGCTGCAGGCGGGCTATAATTATGGTGATACGACTGAAACTTTTACTTCCCGCTACCGTGTTGAAAAAGCAAAAATGTCGCCGGGTAATTATCGCAGTATCATGGGTAACCAGGCGCTTTCTTTCGGACTGATCGCGGCAGCGCAAAAAAGCGGCCTTCCAATGTTTTTAGGAACATATCCTATTACGCCGGCTTCCGATATTTTACATGACCTGAGCAAGTATAAAAATTTTGGTATCAGAACATTCCAGGCTGAAGATGAGATCGCAGGTATCACTGCTTCTATCGGCGCGGCTTATGGTGGAAGTATTGGTGTAACCACCACTTCAGGGCCGGGTATGGCATTGAAGACTGAAGCGATGGGTTTAGCGGTGATGCTGGAAATTCCGCTGATCATTATTAATGTGCAGCGTGGAGGGCCATCAACCGGTTTACCAACAAAAACGGAACAGAGTGACCTGATGCAGGCTTATTACGGCCGTAACGGCGAGTGCCCGATGCCGGTGATTTCCGCAAGTACACCGAGTGATTGTTTTTCGGCGATCTATGAAGCGGTGCGCATTTCTATCGAGCATATGACACCGGTTATTTTTTTGAGTGATGGTTATATCGCTAATGGTGCTGAGCCCTGGAAATACCCGCAGTCTGCCGATCTTCCGCCGATCAATGCGAAGTTTAAAACAGAACTGGGCGACGGAGAATTAAAATACCAGCCTTATATACGTGATGAAAAATTAGTGCGTCCCTGGGCCGTTCCGGGAACAAAAGGGCTGGAGCACCGGATAGGCGGACTGGAAAAACAAAACATTACCGGTAATGTAAATTATGAGCCGGAGAATCACCAGACAATGGTGAAGATCAGGCAGGAAAAAGTGGATATGATCGCTAATTATATCCCGGAGCAGCAAATAGATTGCGGTGCAGAAAAAGGCAAAGTACTTGTACTCGGCTGGGGCAGTACCTATGGTGCGATCAGGAGTGCGGTATTACATTTATTGAGTGAGGGATATGAAGTGAGTCATGCCCATTTGCGTTACCAGCGGCCTTTTCCAAAAAACCTCGGAACTATTCTTCGCAATTTTGAAACGGTGCTGGTGCCTGAAATTAATAATGGTCAGCTCGTAAAAATCATACGTGATCAATATTTGGTTGATGCCAAGCCTTATAATAAAATAATGGGTATACCTATTACCAGGACAGAGCTGATAGAAGCGATCAGGAAACTTTTATGATACCCTCTTTTTTCTCTGGCCCATTAGCCTGATGCCGAGTTTTACGTTAAACGTGTAATAACCATCGTTCGAAGGATTTCCTCTAGGGCCTGTCTGCTTATTTGATTTAGGATCGATCTCACCCCTGCGGATGTATAACTGGTGTGCGAGTTCAGCCTGGTCCTGCGGTAAATTTTTATCAAAAAGAGCGGTGTTGGTCCTGGCTTCATGCACATCATCCAGGTAATCTGTAGTGGTTTCACGATAGATAAATTCTGCTCTTACATTCACTATGTTATCCAGGTTGATGAGGATGCCGCCACCAAAAGGAATGCACAAGGCATTTAATTTATAGGGCTATTCAGGAAAGCCCTGCCCGTCTAAATGCAGTGGTCTTAATTCGATCACGCTGCCCTGGAATTCAGTTGTGGGATTAAAATGAAACCATCCAACGCCTGCCAGTACATACGGGTTGATAAAATTGTCATGTACTTTTTCAAAGGCCCAGTTCCATGGGAATATCTCACCTATTAAAGTTATTTCACTGAGGGTGCTTTTAAAACTAAGGTTGCGCAGTTTAGTGCTGTCTGCATTTACATTTTTGATGTAGGCATCTGCAGATTCAAGCGAACCTTGTGTATACTCGAGACGAACACCCCACCTGTCTAAACTATTGTATCCTACATAAGCAAAGGTGTTGAATGTAAAGCCCGGGGCATTTAGCCAGAGGCCATGTTTGCCGATGTCTGTTTTACAATTCATCATGCCTGTAGAAACACCTGCCTCGAAGTAATCTCTTTTTTTGTACCAATCACCATACAAAAAAAACCTCGATTGACTGAAAGCTGAGGCAGCCATAAAAACCAGTAAAAAAGACACGATAATTCTTAATATTTTATTCATATACCAGATTTGAAAAACAATAATGAGCCGGTTATACCAGCGATTCAGTTTGCTTTTCACCAGGGGAGTGTGTGCTAAAAAAAATCTTTAGTGGAGGGGGAAAAATCTAATGCAAAAAAAAGCTATTATACTTGCTGTGTCTTTACCATTTTCTGGTAGTATTTACAAACAGGTTTCAGCCCGCATTCTTCACATTTTGGTTTACGTGCCACGCAGATATAGCGTCCGTGAAGAATGAGCCAGTGATGAAAAATGTAAATAAGTTTTTCCGGTATCTGTTTCGTTAGCTGCAGTTCGGTCTGCAGTGGATTTTTCGCATTGTGCGTTAAGCCTATCCGTGCGGATACACGGAAGACATGCGTATCTACAGCCATTCGCGGCTGCTGGTCTATAACGCTTGTAATAACATTCGCTGTTTTACGACCAACACCGGGAAGTTTAATAAGCTGATCCACATCCATCGGTATTTCGCCGTCAAAATCGTTGATCAGCATATTCGCCATACCCATCAGGTGGCGGGTTTTATTACCAGGAAAGGAAATGCTTTTGATTATTTCGAAGAGATCATCATATGCTGCTTTTGCCAAAGCTGGAACATCAGGATACCTGCGAAAAAGATAAGGAGTGGTGAGATTAACCCTTTTATCAGTGCACTGGGCAGATAAAATAACGGCTACCAATAACTCGTAGGCGTTATCGTAAACGAGTTCGGTTTGTGCGTCGGGATATTTTTGAGAGAAATAGTCAATAACAAAAGCTAAGCGTTCCTGCTTTGTCATTTTATTTACCAGTGCCTTATTTGTGAGGGGTCCTTTCTGCCTGATCGGCATATGCTAAAATGCTGTTGATCGTTTGCTGACGGGGGGCAAGAAGAGAAATCTTATTTAACCTTTGCTGAGCCTCCTGCAATACTTTCAGTTTTTCGTTTAAAGTCCAGCTTGCACTTAATTCATTTTCAATACCTGTCCGCATAACATCTTCAGTTTCATCGTATAAGAATTGCAGTAAGTTTTCAGGGGTAAAATTATTCATGCAGCCAGTTTTATAAGGTTTCCCTTTAAACGCTAATCTTTTGTGATTATTGCCCTGGATCAGCCTTTTTTGAACTATCGGGTTCAACAATAAAAACGTCTTCATTATCTTTTTTCATGAAGTACTTTTCCCTGGCTAATTTTTCCAGGGCGGCTGTGTTGTGCTGCAGGTCGTTCAGGTCTTTCTGCGTCTTATCAATTTCGGCCTGGTAGTACTTTTTCTGTGTCTCCAGCGATCTCAATTCTTTTCTTCTTTCCATCTGAACGAATACATCGTTGCGGTCGAAAAAAAAGATCAGTACCAAAAAAACGCAGAGAGCAATGAAGTATTTATTAGAAACAAAACGGAAGACGGGCTTTACCATAATAAAAATCGTTGGCTCAAAGTTAAATGAGGCAACGATAAGATGAAGAGAATTATTTCAACAGGTGTGGATGGAGTTCGGTAATCGGTTTTCAGTGAGTGCCGAATACTGAAAACCGAATACCGAAAACTGAAGACATTTATTTTCCGAAGCGAATTTTGCCTTTAGGATAAACCGCGGATTTATCAAGCATTTCTTCGATGCGGATTAGCTGGTTATATTTTGCCATGCGGTCAGTTCTTGAAGCAGAACCGGTTTTTATCTGGCCGCAATTCAATGCAACGGCCAGGTCGGCAATGGTTGTATCTTCTGTTTCACCGCTGCGGTGGCTCATAATAGTGGTGTAGCCATTTGTCTGAGCCAGTTGCACTGCGTTGATGGTTTCTGTAACGGTTCCGATCTGGTTTACTTTAATAAGAATGCTGTTGGCTATTTCATTATCAATACCGCGTTGTAATATTTTGGTGTTGGTTACGAAAAGATCATCACCAACAAGCTGCACTTTATGGCCAATCGCATCGGTTAATTTTTTCCATCCATCCCAATCATCTTCCGCCATTCCATCTTCTATGCTGATGATCGGATATTTGTTTACCCACTCCGTCCAGTAAGCCACCATTTCATCACTGCTTATTACACGGCCGGTGCTCTTATAAAATTTATAGTTGCCATTATCCCACATTTCACTGCTTGCAGCATCGAGGGCGATACCGATCTGCTCCCCAGCTTTATAACCCGCAGCTTCAATGGCGAGCATTACGGTTTCAATAGCTTCCTCGTTACTTTTTATTTCAGGAGCGAAGCCGCCTTCATCGCCCACGTTTGTGCTGTAGCCTTTTTTCTTTAAAACCGATTTCAGGTGATGAAATATTTCAACTCCCCAGCGAAGTCCTTCGCTAAAAGTGGAGGCGCCAACCGGTACGATCATGAATTCCTGGTAATCGATTTTATTATCGGCATGCACGCCACCATTAATGATATTCATTAAAGGTATTGGGAGAGTGCTGGCATTCACGCCACCTAAATAACGGAACAGTGGAAGATTGGATTCTAACGCAGCTGCTTTTGCTACTGCCATGGACACAGCAAGTGTTGCATTGGCGCCCAGTTTAGATTTATTTTCCGTGCCATCAATATCAATTAATTTCTGATCGATACTCACCTGGTCGTGCACTACATAACCAATCAGTTCTTCAGCAATAATTTCATTTACATTTTCAATAGCTTTTAAAACGCCTTTGCCCATGTAAACATTTTTATCATTATCGCGCAGTTCAACGGCTTCGTGTTTTCCTGTTGATGCGCCGCTTGGAACAGCTGCCCTTCCTAACATACCATTTTCTGTAAGAACATCTACTTCGATAGTAGGATTTCCGCGGCTGTCTAAAATTTGTCGTGCGTGTATGTCTGCGATGTAGCTCATAGTTTTGTTTTAAGTCAAAAGTCAAAAGTCAAAAGTCAAAAGTCAAAAGTCAAAAGTCAAAAGTCAAAAGTCAAAAGTCAAAAGTCAAAAGTCAAAAGCAAGAAAGGGTGCAAAGAAAACGGGTTTTTTTGAAACGGTTGTTAGTTAAATTTTTTTCAGCTTTTATCACTAATCATTTGAATGAACTCATCTTCGCTCAAAATTCTTACCGTATTTATTTTTTTTGCTTTTTCCAGTTTGCTGCCTGCGTCTTCGCCAACGACGAGATAATTTAGTTTGCTGCTGACGCCGGTTACTAATTTGCCGCCATGGAGTTCTACCATTTCTTCAGCATCACTTCTTTTCAATTTATTTAATGTGCCAGTAAAGAGAAATGTTTGCCCGTGTAAAGTATCAGCCGCATTGTCTGCTCTTTTTTTATTGCTGAATTCAACGCCGGTTGCTTCCAGTTTTTTCAGCATGTCAATAATTTCTTTGGTCTGAAAAAATTCATAGATACTGCCGGCTACCTTGGGACCGATATCTTCCATACTCATTAATTCTTCAACCGTAAATTTTTCAAGGTCCCAGAGATTTTTTATTGAATTGGCTAATGTCTTTGCAGTTGTTTCACCCACATAACGAATGCCCAGTGCGTAAATGAGGCGATTTAATGTTTGATGTTTACTTGTTTCGACAGCTTCTTTTAATTTGTCTATTGATTTTTGCCCGAAGCCTTCGAGTGTTGAAATTTTTTCAAAATCCAAATGGTAAATGCCCGGAATGTTTTCAAGTAATTTCATCTCATAAAATTTGCGAATGTTCGCTTCACCAAAATTCCGGATGTCCATTGCATCTTTACTTACAAAATGAATGAGCCGCTCCACCACCTGTGCTTCGCAATTGGGATTGATGCAGCGCCATGCACTTTCGCCTTCAGGTTTATGTAATTCTGATTTACAAACAGGACAATGCGTTGGAAAGCGAATGGGTTTTTCCTTGCCTGTTCTTAGCTCAGCCTGGGAGCGAACGATGTAAGGAATCACATCGCCGGCTCTTTCCACTAGTACAGTATCGCCGATCATCAGGTCTTTTTCTTTTATCACATCTTCATTAAATAATGAGACAGATGTAACCGTAACGCCGCCGATATACACGGGTTCAATTTTTGCGACTGGCGTAATACTGCCAACCCTTCCTACCTGGAATTCTACATCTTTTAATTTGCTTGTTCCCTGTCTTGCTTTGAATTTAAAAGCAATCGCCCAGCGAGGATGGTGTGTTGTCATTCCCATTTTATCCTGCAGTTCAAAGTCATTTACCTTGATCACCATTCCATCAATTTCATACGGAAGTTCGTCCCGCATTTTTTCATAATCACGGCAATGAGCAATGACGGATTGAATGCCTTTTACCACCATGCTTTCTTTAACCGGGCTCCTGAAACCGGCTTCCCACAATAATTGCAATGAGCCGGAATGAGTATCTAATAATTTAGTCAGCTTTTTACCGGGGATTTCTGTTACATCACTTACATGATATAAAAAAGCTTCCAGTCCGCGTTTGGCAACTTCTTTGGGGTCAACCATTCTTAGCGAACCACTCGCGGCGTTCCTGGGATTTGCCAATGGAGGAAGATTATCAGCAAGACGCTGTTCGTTATATTTTTTAAAAGTTTGTTTGTTGATGAGTACTTCGCCCCTGATCTCAATTTGCTGAATTCCGCTTTCAGAAAATTTAGCGGATAAGGGTATAGACCGGATCTGGCGAATGTTAACCGTAATATCATCTCCCTGTACGCCATCGCCGCGGGTAGCTCCACGTGTAAGAAAATCATCTTCATATATTAAAGAGATGCTGGCACCATCAAACTTTGGTTCAATGCAATATTCGATCTCAGTCAGGCCTGTTAACTCTTTTGCTTTACGGTCCCAGTCCACCAGGTCATCTTCATCATAAGAATTCTCCAAAGAGAGCATAGGAACCAGGTGCTGAACTGTTGGAAATTCTTTAGTGAGCCCTTTGCCCACTCTTTGTGTAGGAGAATCCGCCGTCACGTATTTAGGAAAGTCGGCCTCAATCTTTTCCAGTGATTTATATAACTGGTCATATTCAAAATCAGTTATCAGCGGATCGTTCATTATATAATAGCGGTGTTCATGAAAGCGCAGCACTTGTCTCAGTTGCGGAAGGTCTGCAACATCTGTTTTTTGTTTACCGACTTTATGTAATAAACTTTCTGTTTGTGATTGTAATTCCTGTATGTGGTGTTTAGTATGCATTGGTTTGCAAATGTCTGAAAAATCGGCCTCTTTCCGATTGGCAAAAATCTTAGGTTTTGTTCAACTAAAGGGAATAAGTAAATTACCCGTTAATCTGATTGCAACCCAAACTAACGAAGCATGCCCAAAACAGCCGTAAAAGAAAATGAAAAGAAAGACGGGTTGATCAAGGATGTACAGAAACTCGTTTCATCTTACCCGCGGGTTCCCATTACTGTAGACTGTGTGATCTTTGGCTTTAATGATAATGAGCTGAAGGTCCTTCTTATAAGAAGCGATCTTGAAGTTTATAAAGGCAAGTGGTCTTTGTTAGGAGATTTTTCGGGTGACAACGAAGAACTTGACGGAGCTGCAAAGCGTGTTCTGAAACAACGGACAGGAATGGACGGTGTTTACCTGGAACAAGTGAAAACTTTTAGTCATCCAAAGCGTCACCCCGGTGGCAGGGTCTTAACGGTAGCGTATTGTTCTTTACTGAACATTGAGCATCATCAATTAAAAATTACGGAGAACGAGCTTCACTGGCATACGCTTAACGGAATTAAAGAAATGGCCTTTGATCATAAAAATATCCTGGATGAATGTTATGCATGGCTACAGAAAAGAATACAGGAACATCCTCTCGGGTTTAACCTGCTGCCAGATAAATTTTCTTTGCGTGAATTGCAGAATTTATATGAAGCGATTCTGGATATTAAACTGGACCGGAGGAATTTCAGGAAGAAATTTTTCTCTATGGATTTCCTGATCGATACAGGGGAAATGGAAGATGATGTGCCGCATAGGCCGGGTAAACTTTATAAGTTCAATTTTCAGAAATACGAGAAGAATAAAAGGAAATGGATGGGTATTGATTTTTAATTTTTGATTAATGGAGCTGTTCGGCTGCCATATTTTTTTATCCTTTGTTTCCCCTACTTTTACTACTTAACACTTGAGTATGCTGTATTCTATGACGGGTTACGGGAGAGCGGAAAAAAACATTGGCGAAAAGACGTTTCTCGTTGAAGTGAGATCGCTGAACGGTAAGCAGTATGATATAAGGCTGAACCTGCCATCTCTTTTGAAGCCTTATGAATTTGATATACGAAGCCTGTTGAATGAAGGGCTGATTAGAGGAAGTGTTGAATGTATAATTAACATCAAACAAAACGGCGTTTCCAAGGCTGTTAATATCAATAAGGACCTGGTTAAATCTTATTACGGTCCGGTTTCGGAACTTGCTGCCGAATTAGGTATAGGAATGGAAAACATTCTGAGCACACTATTAAAATTGCCGGATGTGATAGCACCTTCAACAGAAATGCTGGATGATAAAGAGTGGGCCGAATTTGAAAAAGTTTTAAAAGAAGCGATTCAACATTTAAATAAACATCGCAATGAAGAAGGTAAGAGCCTCGAAGATGATCTTCAGTTGAGGATCTCGAATATTGAAAAGTCACAACAGTTAATACAAAGCCTGGAAGGTCAGCGAAGAACCAGGATAAAAGAAGGTCTCGTGAAAGTACTGGAAGAACATGTGGGCAAAGAGAATTATGATCCAAACCGGCTGGAGCAGGAACTCATTTATTATATTGAGAAGATAGATATCAGCGAAGAGCAGGTAAGATTAAAAAATCACTGCGACTATTTTCGTTCGATTTTGAAGCAGCAGGAATTAAGCAAAGGAAAAAAGCTCAGTTTTATTTTGCAGGAAATAGGAAGGGAAATAAACACCACGGGTTCCAAGGCTTATGATGCAGAGGTGCAAAAGAATGTAATTATGATGAAGGACGAACTCGAAAAAGCGAAAGAGCAAGTTCTAAATGTTTTATAAAGAATGAAGATGAAGCCTTTGTTTTTACTTTTTACACTTTTAATTTTCGCGGCAGGCTGCGGCCATTCTGATGTCTTTGAAAAAATCCATTCATTTCCCAAACATGAATGGCTATCCTCCGAAACCCCCGCTTTCAAGTTTGAAGTTCAGGATACCGCATCCGCTTACCAGCTTTTCCTGGTATTAAGACATACGGATGCTTATCATTTTAAAAACATCTGGTTACAGTTACATATACAGGCGCCAGATTCTTCATATACTATCAACCGTGAGTTTACGCTTGCCGATAATAATAAGTGGTTAGGCGCTGGTATGGATGATATATATGAGCATCGGATCTTATTTTCTCCGCAGCCGATAAAACTTAATAAGGGAAGTTATACGTTCAGGCTTCAGCACATCATGCGGGAAGACCCACTTCTTAATGTGATGAATGCCGGTATTCGCATCCAAAAGATTAATCAATAGCCCATGCAGCACGCAATCGATTGCGGTTGCCTTGTGATGTATAAGATAAACACAGGGATATTTTTGTTAACTAATTGCTATAAAAATTTGGATTTTAAATTTCATAAGTATAGTTTTAACATCAATTAATCAACAATGTGTACTTAGTACACATATAGTTAAACAATCAAAACGCTTGCTAATATGAGGAAATTTCAACTCCTACAAGCTGCCCTTATGTGCATCTTCGCCTTCGTTATTGCACTTAATGCCGGGGCGCAAACCAGAACAGTTTCAGGAAGAATTACAGATGACAGGGGAAATGGAGTTCCTGCGGCATCTGTAACTGTTAAAGGCACTACTCGTGGTACTACTACCGATGCTAACGGAAATTTTACATTGACTGTACCTGCTAATACCAGGTCATTATCCGTTTCTTCAGTTGGTTTTGCTAACCAGGAAATTAATATCGATGGTAAAAGTTCTGTCAGCTCAATAATGACTGCAACTTCATCGAATTTAAGCGACATAGTAGTTGTCGGTTATGGAACCCGCAGAGTAAAAGATGCTACAGGTTCTGTTGCTTCAATTACTCCGAAAGATTTTAATAAAGGAGTAATTTCTACACCTGAACAGCTTTTCCAGGGACGTACCCCGGGAGTTGTAGTAACCCCTTCTAGTGGCGAACCTGGTGCATCTTCAACAATAAATATACGCGGTACCTCTTCTATCAGGGGAAATAATGATCCTCTATATGTAGTAGATGGAGTTCCACTTTCCGGTGGAGGTTTGTCCGGTTCTGCAAGCGGTATTGAAGGGAGCTCTACGCCTAAAAACCCATTGCTTTTCCTGAACCCGAATGATATTGAAAGCATCAGTATATTAAAAGATGCGTCTTCCGCTGCGATTTATGGATCACGGGGTGCCAATGGAGTAATTATTATTACGACTAAAAGCGGAAAGGGACAAAAAGGCGCTTTTACATTTAATGCTTCTACCAGCGTTTCAAAACGTGCCAGCAGGTACGATCTTTTAAACGGCCCGGATTTTTTAGCTGCTGTTAAAAAAGCTAATATTGATGCAGGCACAAGTCCTTCAGATGCGGCAGCAGCAGTTTTGCTTGTTGATAAAGGCGCTAATACCGACTGGCAGGATGAAATCTTTCAAACAGGGATATCTCAAAACTATAATCTGGGCTGGGGCTTCGCAAGAAAAACAACTGCTTTACGTTTGAGTGGTTCTTATGATGATCAAAAAGGAATTATAAGAAACAGCGGATTAAAAAGATTAACAGGCCGGGTGAATTTTTCTCAAAAATTCATGAAAGACAGATTGAGGTTTGATGCAACATTCACTGCATCTAATGTAAAAAATGAATATGCTCCAAATACTAATAATGCAGGTTACCAGGGAAGTTTAATTGGGGCAGCGATTACTTTCAATCCAACCTACCCCGTTTTTAATAAAGACGGTACTTTTTTTGATCCAGGCGACGGGAACAGAAATCCTGCTGCGTTGTTAGCATATTATACTGATCATGATAATGTAAACCGTTATCTGACTAACCTGAGTGCGAGCTATGAAATTGTAAGCGGGCTTACTTATAAAGCAACTTTCGGTTATGATCAGTTAAAAAGCCTCAGGAAGTCTTTTGCTGATCCACGATTAAGCAGTGCAATGGCCGGGGGTACCACCAACGTTTTCGGAGTGGATTATGGTAACTCGATCAATGGAAATGGCCGGGCTGTTTATCAGGATAACAATCTAAAAACAACATTAATTGAACACACGATTACTTATAACAATGTAATTGGGAGACAAGAAATTAATGCGGTAGCGGGGTATTCTTTTCAGAGAACGGATAATGAAGGTTCGGGCAGGGTAGGATGGGGCTTAACTACACCCGTAGTAAAAATTAGTGATGTATATATCCAGGACATAAACAATTTCAAAAATCAAAAAGCCGCATATCTTCCTTACTACTCAAGAGCTGATCTGCAGTCATTTTTTGGCCGGATAAATTATACCATAAACGACAAGTATTTACTTACTGCAACAGTAAGGGTTGATGGCTCTTCTAAATTTGGTGCCAATAACAAGTATGGTACATTTCCTGCCTTCGCAGCCAAATGGAGATTGCTAGGGGAGCAGTTTGCTGCTAAATCTTTAGGAACAATATTTAGCGACTTTAGCTTACGGGCTAACTACGGAAAATTAGGTAGCCAGGATGGGCTGGGTACATACGATGCAATTGATCTTCAGCAAAAATATCTTGGAAACTCTGGTAATCTCGAGACTCAGTTAGTTCACCAGGGTAATAAAGATTTGAAATGGGAAGAAGCTACAACAACAGGTGTAGGTCTGGATTACACTACAAAAGGTAACCGATTATCAGGAACGATTGACTACTATTATACCAGAAGAAAGAACCTTCTTTTCTATGGGCCGGTACCAGGTGGATTCAGTGCTTCTACCTACTTTTTTTCTAATTTGCCCGGATATGTTGTAAACAAAGGATTAGAATTTAGTTTCAATTATGCGGCACTGCGGGGCCATAAGTTTACATGGGATATAAGTTATAACATGACCTTCCTGCATAATGAATTGAAGGATTTTAATGTAGTAGTTAATACAGGCCAGGTAAACGGGCAAGGTTTAACTGGTGCATATGCGCAAACCTTTGCCAATGGGTATCCATTATTTACATTCAAAATGCCAGTATTCCTCGGCTTTAACGGGAATGGAGATGCGAGGTATGCTAACGGGTCTCAAGATCAGTTACTGGGAAGCGCACTGCCTACTTTCATTGCCGGTTTAAGTAATAATTTCTCATACGGAAGGTGGAGTGCCAATATATTTATGAATACTTCAAGAGGGTTTTACGTTTACAACAATACAGCTAATGCTTTATTCTTAAAAGGCAGTATCAAGACGGCTCATAATATTACTTATGATGTGGCTAACAGTAACGAAGACCCTATTAATCCTGGAAGTGTTTCTACAAGATTCCTTGAGAAAGGCGATTTTATCAGGTTGTCAAATGCAGTTATCAGTTATAACATTCCCGTAAACAACAAGGTTATCAGATCATTAACTGCATCAGTATCAGGCCAAAATCTATTCTTAATTACAGATTATACAGGGTTGGATCCAGAAATTAACGTTGACCACGGAAATTACCAGGGAAATGGAGTTCCCTCTCGTGGATTCGATTATGCTGGTTATCCTAAATCAAGGACAGTCACTTTCGGAATAAACGTTGGATTTTAATTTAACCTAACAAGGTCTAAAATTTATTGTATGAAAAAAATGTTTAAAAATAATTACCTGTTGATTCTCACTTCTGTGATCGTTATAGGTATTGTATCCTGTACAAAACTGGATACAAAACTAAAGGATCCTAATTCTGAAGCTATACAAACAGCTGGCGGTGCTCCAGCAGCTTCATCCCTTTCACAAGTATATAACCAACTAAACCAAATAGTAGGTAATGGGGGAATATATGCTATGTCGGAGCATACAACCGATGAGTTACTCGGGCCTACCCGGGGAACAGACTGGGATGATTTTGCAGTATGGCGCAAATTACACCTTCATACCTGGGATGGCTCGCATGGTGAAATCAATAATGCATGGAATGGCCTGAATGGAGCATTATTTCAAACTACTTTGCTGGCTGAAACATCATCAGGACAAACACAGGCTGAAGCTAAATTTCTGAGGGCTTATTTCTCCTATATTATTTGTGATGCATTCGGGCAGGTTCAGCATAGACCAGCTACTGCTGCTGTTCAGGATCTTCCAGATGTTTTTACCAGGGCACAGGCAACTGATTTTATTATAAGTGAGTTAGAAGCTATTATTCCTGCTTTACCTGCTTATACTCATGCTAACAGAAATATGGCGAACAAAGCAGCTGCACAATTTCTACTAGCAAAAACTTACTTAAATAAAGCTGTATTTAAACAGGATCCAACAAAACCTGCAGGACCGTTTACCTTTGATGCGGCAGACATGAATAAAGTAATTGCTCTTTGTAATGCAATAATCGCAAGTCCGGCATTATCAGTATCTAGTAATTACTGGGATAACTTTACATGGGATAATGGTACAAAATCAACAGAAAACATATTTGTAAGACAGAATAGCCAGGGTATTAATATGGTTTGGGCTAGTTGTATGGGTAATCACTATTTTATGCCCCCAGATGGCTGGAATGGCTTTACAACATTGGCAGATTTTTACAACAGCTTCGAACAGTCTGATGTGCGCAGGTCTCAATCAATTCCGGGATATACATCCACGGTTGGCCGTCCTGCAGGATTTCTCGTAGGGCAGCAACAAGGCCCTAAAGATAAAAAGGTCGGAAACCCTATAGTTGATTTGAAAGACCGAAGTGGAAACCCCTTGGTATTCACTCCTGATGTAAGTTTATTTTTCTCCACAGAATCTAAAGGAATCAGAACAAATAAATATCCGCTAGATCCTTCAGAAATGAATAATGGCGGTTGGGCAAGCCAAAATGAATATGTTTTCTTTCGCTTATCAGACGTCTTGTTAATGAAGGCTGAAGCCATATTAAGAGGGGGCACTGATCCTCAAACGGCATTATCTATCGTCAACAGTATCAGGACCAAACGCGGTGTTGGTAATTTGACTTCTGTTAATTTAGCAACGCTTTTAGCAGAACGTGGCAGGGAGCTTTATCTCGAAGCATGGAGAAGGAATGATATGATTCGTTATGGTGTATTCAATGAACCAGTTGGTGAAAGACCTCAAGCTTCAGATCCATCAAAAGTAGTTTTTCCAATTCCGAACATTGCCCTTTCTTCAAATCCAAATTTGAAACAAAATTTCGGGTACTAGTTTTTTAAATATTTTTTCAGAAAGGCCATTTTAATAATGGCCTTTTTTTATTTTCGAGCCGATGAAATTTTCCACCCTTTCCTTAATAATGATTTCTTTTTTACTCTCTTCATGTAAAGAAACCAATAGCGAAACATTATTTAGCCTGATTGAAAATACCAACATTGATTTCAACAATTCATTGAAAGAATCGAAAGACTTTAATGTTTTTAACTACCGGAATTTTTACAATGGCGGCGGGGTTGCAATAGGAGACATTAATAATGATGGCCTTCCGGATATTTTTTTTACAGGTAACCAGGTCAGCAATAGACTTTACCTTAACCAGGGTAATCTTAAATTCAGTGATATTTCTGATAAAGCAGGTTTCCGGGAAAAAAAACAATGGAGCACAGGAGTAACATTTGTTGATATTAACAACGATGGCTGGCTTGATATTTATGTATGCAATGCGGGCAATATGTTTGACAGTTCCCTTAGAAAAAACCAGTTATTTATTAATAACCACAACCTCACCTTTACTGAAAGCGCACATCAATACGGTCTTGATAATAGTGGATACTCAACTCAAGCCTCTTTCTTTGATTATGATATGGATGGAGACCTTGATTGTTTTATTGTCAATAACAGTCCTATCCCTGCCAACACGCTGAACTATGCGAATATGCGGGATCTTCCTGCAAATCAATGGGCCGTTGCAGATTTTTTAAAAGGTGGTGGCGATCATTTATACAGGAACGATAACGGAAAATTTATTGAAGTAACAAAAGAAGCGGGGATTCATGGCGGGTTAATAAGCCTTGGACTTGGAGTGACTATTGGCGATGTAAATGGAGACAGTTATCCGGATGTTTATGTATCAAATGATTTTTTTGAAAGAGATTATCTCTACATCAATCAAAAGAATGGAACCTTTAAAGATGAATTAGAAGGTTATGTGGGGCATACCAGCCTTGCATCCATGGGTGCGGATATGCAGGACATCAACAACGATGGATATCCTGATATTTTCACAACAGATATGTTGCCCTGGGATGATTATCGCCTGAGAACGACCTCTTCTTTTGATAATTACGACACGTATCATTTAAAAGAACAATCAGGCTTCTATCATCAATTCATGCAAAACACCATTCAATTGAATAATGGAAATGGAAAGTTTATGGAGATCGCCAATTATTCAGGAGTAGAGGCTTCTGACTGGAGTTGGGGTGCTCTTATGTTTGATGCTGATAATGACGGTTACAATGATTTGTATGTCTGTAACGGGATTGCTCACGATCTTACGAACCAAGATTTTATAGATTTTTTTGCCAGCGATATTGTACAAAAAATGACGGCTACAGGGAAGAAAGATGACGTTGATGCTATTCTTAATAAAATGCCATCTACCCCTTTGAAAAATAAAGCCTTTAGAAATAATGGCAATCTGAAGTTCACAGATATTGGCGATGAATGGGGCTTTACAAAACCCTCTTTTTCCAATGGCGCTGCTTATGGCGATCTTGATAATGATGGAGACCTGGATCTGGTAATTAATAATGTAAACGGACCCGCTTTTATATATAAGAATAATAGCAGAGAAAAGAATAAATCAAATTATATCGGTTTTAGTTTAAAAGGTTCGAACAAAAATTTATTTGCAATAGGAACTAAAATTGAAATTTTTTCAGGTAAAGACATATTTACAAGAGAGCAGATACCCAGTAAAGGATTTCAATCATCAATGGATTATAAATTAATAGTGGGTTTAGGAAAATTGGCTAAGATCGATTCGGTTAAAGTTATATGGCCCGGTAAAATAATTTCAACATTTAATGGTTTAGCCCTTAATAAAGTCCATAAAATTTCTCAGCCACCTGCCGGGCTTTTGTTTAATTCGCTAGAAAACTCTTTCCCCCCTTTATTTAACCAGGTAAATACAAATTTTGATAAGCATGAAGAAGATGATTATATAGACTTTAATTCTGAGAGGAATATACCGATGATGCTTTCAAAGGAAGGTCCAAGAGCTGCTATAGGAGATGTAAATGGGGATGGCCTTGAAGATGTTTACATATGCGGTTCTAATAACAAAGGCGGTCAATTATACCTGCAATCTGCCAATGGCAAATTTATAAAGAAAAGCGAAGATGCCTTTAATAAAACAGCAGATCACGAACAAGTTACCTGCTTGTTTTTTGATTGTGATAGCGATGGGGATCTTGATTTATTTGTAGGTTCGGGAGGTAATAATGCAACGCCCCGGTCTTCGCGGTTAAGTAACCTGTTATTTAAAAACGATGGTCACGGAAATTTTTCAATATCAGACGATGCATTTCCCCCAAACAGCTCTAACATAGGCGCTGTAGCTGCTTATGATTTTAACGGAGATGGATACCAGGACTTATTCGTCGGAGGCAGAAGCACTCCCTACCTGTACGGAACATCGCCATTTAGTTATTTATATATTAATGATGGAAAAGGACATTTTAAAGATATCGCCGCAGAAAAAAACAAAGATATATACCGCATTGGTATGGTGACAGGGGCTGCATGGGCAGACATGATGGGACATGGTAAAAAAGAACTGATCATCACAGGTGAATGGATGGCACCAAAAATATTTTCTTTTTCCGGCGATCATTTTAATGAAGTAAAAACCAATTTAAATAACCTGTCAGGCTGGTGGCAAACCCTCACCATAGCAGACCTTGACGGAGATGGCAGAAATGATATTGTACTGGGAAACATCGGTCAAAATTGTTACCTGCGGCCAGATTCCGCTAACCCGGTTAAATTATGGGTCAATTATTTTGGAATGAATGGTATTCCGCAGGAAGTAATAACCAGAACAATTAATGGAAAAAACGTTCCTGTATTCATGAAGAAGAATTTGGAAGAACAGTTTCCCTACCTAAAAAAGCAAAACTTACGTCATGAAATATTTGCTACAAAATCTATAGAAGAATTATTTGAGCCTGATTTAATAAAGAGTTCAATAGTAAAAGATTTTAATTATTGCAGTTCAGTGATTGCATGGAATGAGGGAAATGGGAAATTCTCTCTTCAGCAATTACCTGCGGAAGTACAATTTTCATCTGCCAATGCTATTGCCTGTACAGACATAAATAATGATGGGAAATCTGACCTTATCATTGGCGGTAATCAATTTGATTTTGCACCGCAATTTGGACGCTTAGATGCAAATTTGGGTATTGTGATTCTTAATAAGGGCCACAGGATGTTTAACGTATTGAACCAAAAACAATCCGGTATTCAAATAAGCGGCCAGGTAAGAGATATTAAAGTGATGAATATTGGTAACAATAAAAGCATCTTCTTTTTAAGAAATCAGGATTATCCCGTTTTGTATGAATTTGATAAATCCGTCCGTAAGAAATAAAAGGACAAAGTACATGAGGCGAACGTTTGCAAAATACCCGGGCTCTAATTTGGTCCAAGTTTTAAAATGCCTCGCAATTTTTTTAATATCCACTCTGGTTAATAGTTGCGGAAAAGAAAAAAAAGGCATTGTTACATTTGAAGTTTTGGATTATAATACAACGGGTCTCTCCTTCGCAAATGTACTAAGGCCCACTCCTTCCTTCAACATGTTTAATTACATGTATTTTTATAATGGTGCAGGAATAGGCGCCGGCGATTTTAATAATGACGGACTTATCGATCTTTTCTTTACAGCCAATCAGGGCGAGAATAAACTCTTTTTAAATGAAGGTAAGCTGCACTTTAAAGATGTAACAGCCAGCGCCAATATTTTTCAAAATCATGGATGGTCAACCGGAGTATCAGTTGTTGATATTAATAATGATGGGTTACTCGATATTTATATATGCCAGGTTGGAAATTTTGAATCACTTAAAGGAAAGAATCAACTGCTTGTTTGTAAGGGAATTAAAAAAGGCATTCCTTATTATGAAGATGAAGCTGCACGCTATGGTTTAGATTTCTCAGGCTTTAGTACGCAAGCTGCTTTTTTCGACTATGATAACGACGGCGACCTCGACATGTTTCTTCTTAATCATTCAGTTCACCAGAATGGAACATTTGGCCCTCGTAAAGATTTTTTAGGTACTTATCACCCGCTTTCCGGCGACAGGTTGTTTAGAAATGATGGCATTAAATTTACTGATGTAACCAGGGAATCTGCTATCAATAGTTCTGCAATAAGCTATGGCTTGGGAATCGTTGTCTCTGATATTAATCTCGATGGATGGCCGGATCTTTATGCAGGTAATGATTTTCACGAGAATGATTATTTATACATCAACCAGAAGAATGGAAAGTTTTCAGAAGAATCATCTGCGAGAATAATGCATACCAGCATGTATTCTATGGGAGTGGATGCAGGGGATATTAATAATGATGGCTTTCCTGATATAGTTTCTGCAGACATGCTTCCATCGGATCCTTATATGATAAGAAGATCAATGGGAGAAGGAGATTATGATGTTTACAATTATAAAATTTCGGCTGGATATAATTACCAGTATGCCCGCAATAACTTACAATTGAACCGGCGGAATGGGATGTTTAGTGAAGTGGGGCTTTATGCAGGTATGTTTGCATCCGACTGGAGCTGGAGTACTTTATGGATGGATTTTGATAATGATGGATGGAAGGATCTATTTATTTCTAATGGTATACCTAAAAGACTAAATGATATAGACTATGTAAGTTTTATCTCGAGTAAAGAAATTCAGGAGGAGTTTAAGCAGAATAAAATTGAAGACAAAGACATGGCTCTTGTAAATAAATTTCCTGAAATAAAGTTGCCAAATAAATTTTTCCATAACGGCCGAAATGCTTCCTTTAATGATATATCAGTTTCGGTAAAAGGTAATTTACCAACATTTTCTAACGGTGCCATATATGCTGACCTGGATAACGATGGCGACCTCGATATTGTGACTAACAACATTGATGAACCTGTATCACTGTATGAAAATAAAACCGACCATGCAACAAATCATTTCATAAATCTAAAGTTAACGGGGCCTGCAAAAAATATTAATGCACTCGGTTCGAAAGTTATTGTTTTGGCAGAAGGGCAGATAAATAATTATGAAAACTATCCTGTACACGGTTTTCAATCCAGTATGCAGATACCATTGCATATCGGGCTGGCAAATATGAAAATAGATTCTGCTTTTATTGTCTGGCCTGATAATACTTTCCAGCCTTTATCACTTATAAAAAAAGATACACTCCTTTCGATTTCATACAAAGAAAATTTACCGGTATTTGATTATAACAGTATAACCGGATACGATAAAAATAACGGCCGGGCATTTACAGATATTACCGAATCAACAAAACTGCAATACAAACACCAGGAAAATTTTTTCCAGGAGTTTACCAGGGAACCACTGATACCTCACATGGTTTCTACAGAAGGCCCTGCACTTGCAATTGATGACATTAACGGTGATGGCCTCGAAGACGTCTTCATTGGAGCATCAAAAACATTTAAGCCCGCTATTTTCCTGCAGCAACCTGGCGGAACTTATGCAAAGCTTAATCAGCCTGAGCTTGATAAAGACAGTAGCAATGAAGAAGTATCTGCATGTTGGGCTGATATAAATAATGATAAGTTTCCCGATTTGATAATAGCTAATGGTGGCAATGAATACTATGGAAAAGACCGGCATTTAATTCCCTGTATTTATTTAAATAATGGCAAGGGTCAATTAACAAAGCTTAAGGATGCCTTTGCTAACTGCTATACAAATGCTTCTTGTGTTTGTTCGTATGATTTTAATAAGGATGGTTTCATTGACCTTTTTATTGGGGGGAGGTCGATACCCTGGGAGTATGGAAGTATACCACAGTCTTATTTATTGAAGAATGACGGCCATGGACACTTTATTGATGTCGCTTCAACTATTGCAAAAGGACTTTCTTTTTCAGGAATGGTAACTGATGCAAAGTGGTATGATATAGATAAAGATGGTGATAAAGATTTACTGGTTTGTTATGAATGGGGAGGTATCGATGTTTTTATCAATAACAACGGGAAATTTATAAAGAAAGAATTAACGGATAAAAAAGGATGGTGGAATTTTTTACTTCCCGTTGATATAGACAACGATGGTGATATAGATCTTATTGCAGGCAACCTCGGCCTCAACAGCCGTTTAAAAGCTTCTGCCAGTGAACCCGTTCGCTTATATTATAATGATTTTGATAATAACGGGAAGAAAGAACAGGTGGTTACTTATTATTTACAGGGTGAAGAGATCCCTTTCTCAAATAAAGATGAGTTACAGCGCCAGATACCTCTTATAAAAAAGAAATATTTGTATGCTGAAAATTTTGCTAAAGCATCTTTGAAGGAAATATTTACTGCAGAAAAATTGGAAAAGGCAAACATTCTTACCGCCAATTATTTTTCTAATGCTATATTAATTAATGATGGTAAGATGAATTTTCAGGTGCAGGCAATGCCGTGGGCCGCTCAGTTAACATCGTTCAGAAGCGCTGTGATAGTGAATGGAAACAACGATAACTTGCCAGACATTTTATTAATGGGAAACTATTACGAAAATAATATCCAGCTAGGCAGAAGCGATGCAGATTTTGGAACACTGATGTTAAACAGGGGTAAAGGCAATTTTAAAACAGAAACACTTAGCGGCCTTACGATTAAAGGGCAGGTTAGACATATCGCTAATACAAATATTAAAAATAAAGAAGCATTTATTCTTGCAATGAATAACGACAGCCTCAGAATACTATCGTTTAAATAACAGGATAGTAAACCTTCGTTATCCATTTATTAGTATCAGGCTCATTTAACCGGTTTGTAATTAATGATTGAAAAGGAATGGCAATCCGGCTGTAATGATTATCAATAAGAAATTGATTAACCTGCTGCATGGCCTGTTCAATATTTCTTTTACCGCCTTTCACTTCGGTTGTTAAAATATAGCCTCCTTTCATCATCCACTTGGATAAGATAGTATTCGTAGAAGACAATTTTTTATTTGTTGGAATTGCTATCCGTGTTTCGAAATGTGCACTATCAGCAGATGTTATATTAAGTATAGGATATCCTATAACTTTCCCCCCGTTCTGCTCCACATAGCTGGTTATAACCCCTACAAGAGAATATATTTCTTTTGGCAAAGGATCGTGATTAAATGTAGCAGCGCTTGTAGTTACATATTCATAAGCAACTTTTTCCTTCTGGATGTCGAATCCATATACATTAGCGGAGCTCTGAACATAACTCTTTATTTTACTCAGAACACTAGTAAAAGCATTCTCGAGTTTTTTCGCATACAGGTATTGTTTTATACGAACAAATGGATTGGTACTGGCTTTATAATTTGTTTCCCAGTTTATCAGCACCTTATTATTTTCACCTGGTACCAGGTATAAAAGGCTTTCAAAATGATTCCCGTTTATATCAGTATTCATCTGGAAAGCATTATAAGATATTTGCCCAATAGAAAATCGATTGCCATTCCAGGTAAATATATTTTTTTGATTTTCTTTTTCTATTTTCCCTGGCCACCATTTTTGCCATGTGGTTTCTGTTCTAAGTGTACGAAAAACAGCATCCGCATTCATATTTGCCTCAGTAGAAGCAATAACATTGATTTTGGAAGGAATAAACAGGTAAGTGCAGATAAGTGCGATAATTATAATGCCGGATAAAATCAAAAGCCCTTTCTTCATAAGACAAAACTTTAAACACGAAGGTTGAAATTTACTAAATAACTTTAAATGAAGGTTCATACTTACTTAAACTAATCAATTGCTATGCGATGTCTGCTTACCATTTGTTTTTTTAGCTGTTATATTCTTTCAGTATCAGCCCAGGATCCATGGAAGATTAGCGCCACCGTTTCTTCCAACACGGAATACTATGGCGTTACCGTTGCAAATGGAATGATAGGAATTATCTCTTCACCTGAACCATTTAAAGTAAAAGATGTGGTGCTTGCAGGTGCATATGACCTGTATGGACGGGGGCGGGTTAGCAACTTCATCCGGAGTTTTAACCTGCTTAACATGAACCTGGATATCGATGGAAAAAGAATAGAAGCAAAAACTATTACAAACATGAAGCAGGAATTGGACATGAGGCATGCAAGCTTCACATCAGGCTTCAATTACGGTGATAAAGCGAGCGTTTCTTATACTTATTATTCATTAAGACATTTACCCTATACTGTTTTAATGGATGTGACCATAACAGCGACAAAGGATATTGACATTACAGCGGCAAACGTGATGGAGGCTCCGGATGCTTTAAAAGATGTACAGAATTATTATAATGAAATTGACAGGCCGCATGTTGTGATAAGCCTGCTCACATCCCAGGCTAAAAGTCCAACCGGGAAGTTATTAATGTGTGCCTCCAATACTTTTTTATTTAGCGAAGAGCATGGGCATGAACCGAGAGTAATTCATGAAATGTGGGACAATAACATGCACCTCATGAAATTCAATAAAAAAATTAAAGCAGGAGAAACCTATCGTTTTTCTATCGCCGGTTCTTCTATAACTTCTGCGCATCATGATGATCCGTTGAATGAAGCTGAGCGGTTAACAATTTACGCCAAGCTGGAAGGCAGGGATCGGTTGTTATCCTTTCATAATAAAGCATGGGATGATTTATGGAAGAGTGATATTCAAATAGAAGGCGATGCACAATCACAGCAGGATATTCACAGCATGCTTTATCATTTATATTCTTTTGTAAGAGAAGGGACCGCTTTATCGCCATCACCAATGGGGCTTAGTGGCCTGGGTTATAACGGGCATGTGTTCTGGGATGCAGAATTATGGATGTTCCCTGCTATTCTTGTTATGCATCCTGAACTTGCAAAAAGCATGATGGAATACCGCTTTCAGCGACTTGCAGCCGCAAAACGGAATGCGTTTTCTAAAGGATTTAAGGGCGCCATGTTCCCCTGGGAAAGCGCAGAAACCGGGGTCGAAGAAACTCCTGTTTGGGCACTAAGCGGACCTTTTGAGCACCATATTACAGCAGATATTGCTATCGCGGCATGGAGTTATTATTGTGTTACACAGGATAAGAACTGGCTGAAAGAAAAAGGGTGGCCTATCCTTTCTGCAACAGCAGATTTTTGGGCAAGTCGTGTTGAAAGAAACGGCCCGGCCCACTTTGATATCAATAATGTAGTAGCAGCAGATGAGTGGGCGGAAAATGTAGACAACAATGCATTTACAAATGCGGCAGCCAAACACAACCTGGCATATGCGACCGAAGCAGCTAAAATATTAGGATTAGATCCGAATCCTGACTGGATGTACGTGGCGAATAATATTCCATTACTTAAAATGAGTAATGGGGTTACACAGGAACATGCCGCTTATCATGGGGAAGGTATTAAGCAGGCCGATGTTAATTTACTGGCATATCCTTTAAAGGAAATAACAGACCCGCAGCAAATTTTAAAAGACCTGGAGTATTATGAGACCCGTGTGCCGGATGCTGGTACCCCGGCAATGACACAAGCGGTGTTTGCAACGTTGTATGCAAGGCTGGGTAATGGCGAAAAAGCGTTTAAATGGTTTAAGGATGGATACTTGCCAAATCTTAATGCTCCCTTCAGGGTTTTAGCAGAAACTAAAGGGGGTACCAACCCGTATTTTGCTACCGGGGCAGGAGGAATTTTGCAGAGCGTATTAATGGGTTTTGGGGGACTCGAAATTACATCCAAAGGCATCATACAGGTGAAATCTAAACTCCCTTCAAACTGGAAACAATTGACGCTAAAAGGAATAGGCGTAGAGAACAAGACATTTGTTCGGTAGCCTTGTTTGCTAATGCGGAAAAATGATGTATTTTGTAGCCACTGCTTATACAATTGAAACAAATTGCTGCCATATTATTCTTCTCCATCCTCGCCTTTAACTGGTTCGGGTACCGAATTGTAATTAATTGTTTTGAACAAAGTAATAACCAGCGGGTAGAAGCAAAACTGGATAGTAAAGATTATAAAGATGCGGAGCTTATTTCTATAAAAGCTCCTTTTTCATTACCCTATTTTTATAACAATAACAACCCGGGTAAATATGAACGCTGGAGCGGAGAATTTGAAATTAACGGAACAACCTATAAATATGTTAAACGCAGATTCTTTAAAGATTCAGTAGAACTTTTATGCCTGCCTGATTACAAAGCAACGAAACTACAAAGTGCAAAAAATATTTTCTTTCGTTTTACAAATGATATTCAGCAGGAGAATCAAAATAAAAAATCAGGGCATACCCTGGTATACAAGAGCCTGAACGATTTCTGTCATCAGAATGAAGAGTGGAGCTTTGCCACCAATAAAATTGCACTATTGCACTATTCCTTTTATGTGTTGAAACATACTCAGTCTTTGGCTGATAATAAAGGTCAGCCACCGGACTATTCCTGCTGATTTGATCCTCTCTAATTTCCCCATTTTGTCTAAACAACAAAGGTGCATCGTGCCTCAATTGCATCATACTATTAATCAGTAAAATGAAAAATATTTTATACATCTCGTTCTTTCTCTTTTTGACTGCATGCAACAGGAAAAAAGATTATAAGGAGATTTTGCATAATCCTGTTTTATTCAGTAATACTGTACATGAACTTAACAATATTATCATGGGTAATAATTTTACCCCTGTAGTAGGCTCACGGAATTATTTATATGCCAGTGTAGCAGCCTATGAAGTAATTGCAGCCGGTTATCCTGATAAATACCATTCATTATCGGGCCAGTTAAGAGGACTTCCCAAAATGCCGGATCCTGTAACTAACGATATCGATTTTGAATTTGCATCATTGCTTTCTTATTGCAATCTCGGTGAGGCCGTTACTTTTCCCGCGGGCAGCATGAGCCTGTATGTTGATAGCCTGAAAAAAATGGCTACTGATCATGGAATGTCGAAACAAACCATGCAAAACAGTATTGCTTTTTCAGATACGGTTTCTTCATTTGTAATGGCCTGGAGCAAACAGGATAATTATGCTGTCACAAGAAGTTCATCCAAATATGTAGTTGCCGATATCCCGGGCAGGTGGATGCCAACTCCTCCTGCTTATGCATCAGCGATGGAGCCACACTGGAATGAAATTCGTCCGCTGGTATTGGATGATATAACTCAATTCAGTGTTCCGCCGCCGGTAACCTTTAACATGAAAGACACTAATAGTCAATATTGGAAACAGGTGGTAGCATTGAAGAATACGGTCGATAACCTGACTGACGAGCAAAAGCATATAGCAGATTTTTGGGATGATAATCCTTTTAAACTAAATGTAGTCGGCCACATCATGTATGGTACAAAAAAATTTTCACCGCCGGGTCACTGGATGAGCATCATCGGGATAGCATCTAAAAAAGCAAATGCGGATTTTGCCACGACCGTCTATGCATATGCGAAAACGAGCATCGCTTTATTCGATGCGTTTATACAATGCTGGAACGCAAAATATAAATACAACACCGCACGTCCTGAAACCGTTATTAATAAATATATCGATGCGCAGTGGCGGCCCTATTTGCAAACTCCCCCTTTTCCTGAATACACCTGCGGCCACTCTACCTGTTCATCTGCGGCTGCTGAAGTACTAACAAGTGTATATGGTGATAACTTTACTTACACAGATACAACAGAACTTGAATTTGGTATTAAGAGCAGAAGTTTCACTTCATTTCGTGCAGCGGCAGAAGAAAATAACAGTGCCCGTTTTTATGGCGGCATCCATTTCCATTCTTCCTGCATTGTTAGTACAGACTATGGCCGTAAAGTCGGTAACCTCATAGTTACCAGGTTACACATGAAAAAAGAAAACGCGTTAACCAAACGCTAAACAATCTATCAACACTAAAACTAATTATTATGAAAAAAATTATTTACATACTCGCTTCAATAACTGCGATCATATTTTTTAATTCCAAACTAAATGCGCAGGGATGCGTGGCTATTCGCAGTAACGGCGATGTTTGCACCATGGATCATGATCCATCTTCACATAATAGCGGTTCTTCAAAATGGTTACTCAATTTAAATAACCGCTACTTTAAATCATACAAGCATTTTGTAGGAACCGCAGAACAAAAACAACGTGTCGCACTGGGCACGGAGGTGATCAATCATGCTTATACAATGGATGTCTCATTAAGTCACATCATTAATTCGAGGTTTTCAGTTACAGGTTCTATTCAAATTGTTTCAAATACCCGCTCCTCTTTATATGAGCATAAAAACTCAGGTCGTTATACCACAAAAACATTTGGCGTAGGGGATGCCCGCCTAAGTGTATATGCCTGGCTCACTAACCCGGTTAAAATGCACAGACTGAATGTTCAGGCAGGTCTTGGTCTTAAACTTCCTACAGGCGATTATAAATACCAGGACTGGTTTCATTTAACTGATTCCACCAAAATAATGGGGCCGGTAGATCAGTCAATTCAATTGGGAGATGGCGGTACTGGTTTCACAACAGAGCTGAATGCTTTTTATAATGTCTCCCGCAGAGTAAGCATGTATGGTAATTTATATTACCTGGTAAATCCGAGAGAACAAAATGGTGTGTCCACTGCAAGGGGTGCAACCGCATCAGCATCAGCAATAAAAAATGGCAGCGATGTGATGAGTGTTCCTGATCAGTATATGATTCGTGCCGGTTTCAATTTTACCTTCCATAATCTCCAGCTTACAGCAGGTGTGCGTGACGAGTGCTTACCTGTACACGACCTGGTGGGCGGAAGCAATGGTTTCAGAAGACCCGGTTACATTATTTCCGCGGAGCCCGGAGTTAGTTACAGAATTAAGAAAGTGACTGTCTATGGCTTTGTTCCTTTCGCTTTAAAGCGCAGCCGTACGCAAAGTGTTCCGGATAAAATATCAACTAAACTAAGCGGTAATTATACCCAGGGCGACGCGGCTTTCGCAGATTACCTCGTGAATTTCGGCATATCATTTAAATTTTAATCTCTTTGATCAATGATGAAGGGCCGGCAGTTTTCTGCCGGCCTTTTTATTTTTATCTCACAGAGGTGGCAAAGAATTCAATTATATTTATTCAAAGAATATTATTATGAAACGAATGCTTGCTTTCCTTTTATTATTCCCGGTGATTGCCGAGGCGCAGTATAGCAAATTTTCTCCACCGAATCGTATCTATGATGGCTTGTTTACCGACATTCAGATGAACCGCATCTTTCCTGATAATAAAACATTTGTTGATTGTGTGCCGTTAAGAGATCCACAGGCAATCCTGGCGGATTATCTTAAACTTAAAGGCAATCCAAACGTCCGGTACTCTTTAAAAATGTTTGTCGACAAGAATTTTTCTCTTCCCTCCAAACCCGCCAGTAATTTTTCTTCTTCCGCAGAGGAAAGTGTTACGCAGCACATTAATCGTTTATGGGGCGGTCTAAAAAGAGTACCGGATAAACAGGTAAAAGGAAGTTCTTTACTGCCATTGCCTTATTCCTATATAGTTCCCGGCGGACGTTTCGGTGAAATATTTTATTGGGATTCTTATTTTACTATGCTCGGGCTTCAAACGAGCGGTCAGTATGAAATGATGGAAAACATGATAAAGAATTTTTCATTCATGATCGATAATTATGGCCATATACCAAATGGTAACAGAACTTATTTTTTGAGCCGTTCACAACCGCCATTCTTTTCGATGATGCTTGAAGTATTGTCTGAACCAAAAGGTGAGAAGGTATATGCAGATTATCTTTCTGAAATGCAAAAAGAATATGATTACTGGATGGATAAGACAGCAGCCACAAGGCACGTTGTAAAAATGCCTGACGGAAGTATTCTTAACCGCTATTACGATCAGGATGATGTACCCAGGCAGGAATCTTTTTATGAAGATTCTACTTTAGCGATCAATTATAAAGGTGATAGAAAAGTTCTCTACCGCAACCTGCGTTCTGGTGCAGAAAGTGGCTGGGACTTTAGCAGCCGCTGGTTTGCGGATGGTAAAACCCTGGCTACGGTTAAAGTACTCGATATGGTTCCGGTAGATCTGAATGGATTACTTTATCATCTCGAATTATCGCTGCAAAAAGGATACGAACAGAAAAAGAATTCCGCCCGGGCAAATTATTATAAACAACAAGCAACCAAAAGAAAAGATGCTATCAATAAATATTGCTGGTCGCAAAAAGAAGGATGGTATTTTGATTACGACCTTTCAACTCATTCTCTAAGCAATGAGATGACGCTCGCGGGATTAAGTCCTTTCTTTTTCAGGATAGCGCCACAACCCTATATAATACCAGCAAGCAAAGTTGTTGAATCACAATTTTTAAAAGCCGGGGGAGTTGTAACGACATTGAAAAATACAGGACAGCAATGGGACTCACCGAATGGCTGGGCGCCTTTGCAATGGATGAGCATTAAGGGACTGGATAATTATGGCTCAAAAACGCTTGCTTCAGAAATCGCCAGACGCTGGGTGAACCTGAATATAAAAGTATATAAGGCAACAGGTAAGATGATGGAAAAATATAATGTTGTTAACACCACGCTTACTGCCGGTGGCGGTGAATATCCTTCACAGGATGGTTTCGGCTGGACGAATGGTGTCTTGTTAAAACTAATGCATGACTACAATCTAAAAGGAAATTGAAAACCGGAAGTCGAAAATTCAAAATGCCGGAATCCTGTATTTTCGATTTTTGATTCTTCACTTTCGATTTATGATAAGATCATCAAAGAAAGGCTTTGCTTTCATTACTATCGTTTACTGGTTCCTGCTGTTATATATAATCGCAGCGCTGGTCTGGTGGTTCATTTCCCTGCAGCAGCAAAATGAAATGATGTACAGGTTCCGATTTGATGAATTAAAAAAAGATGACCCCGCTTACATTCAGAAAGTAGAAAACATCAATGATTTAAAAAGGAGAAAAGATACCCAGTACATTGGCGAAGGATCCATATTCCTCCTGGTAATACTCATTGGCGCCGTATTCGTTTACCGGGCAACAAGAAAACAATTTCGCTTATCGCGGCAACAGCAAAATTTTCTCATGGCTGTTACGCATGAATTGAAAACACCGATTGCTGTTACACAACTAAATTTAGAAACACTGCAAAAAAGAAAGCTGGATGAACAGCAACACCAAAAGATCATCTCTCAAACGCTCGAAGAAACATCCAGGCTGAATGAACTTTCAAATAACATTCTCGTATCATCCCAGCTTGAGGCTGGTGCGTATGAATTAAATAAGCAACGAATTAACCTGAGCGATCTTGTTAAGCAATGTGCCGCTAATTTCAGTCAGCGTTTTCCGAAGCGGAATTTGATACTATCAGTACTGGAGAATATTTTTTGCGAGGTTGATGATATCTTATTCACGATGCTGGTCAATAATTTGTTAGAGAATGCTGTTAAATATTCTCCTGCAGAAAAAGATATTCAGTTAAAATTATTTAGTAAAGACAAAAAAACATGGCTGCTCGTAGCAGATGAAGGGCCTGGTATTCCAGCGAATGAACGCAAAAGAATATTTCAGCGTTTTTACAGGATAGGAAGTGAAAATACCCGCAAGGCAAAGGGTACGGGACTCGGACTTTATCTTTGTAAAAAAATTGCGGAAGATCACAACGGGCGTATCGAGGTTGGCGATCATACTCCGAATGGAACTGTGTTTACTGTTATTTTCTGATTGATATGAGCGAATTCAAAGCAAATATTTTATTGGTCGAAGACGAGGAGCATCTTCATGAAACGCTTAAAATGAACCTGGAGCTTGAGGGCTATTCTATAACATCAGCATTTGATGGCAATGCAGCACTAAAAGCGGTAGAGAATGAATATTTTGACCTGATCATCATGGATATAATGCTTCCTGAAGTGGATGGTATCACTGTTACTGAAAGAATAAGAGTTCAAAATCTGGATGTGCCAGTGCTTATGCTCAGTGCCCGTAATACAAGCGCAGACAGGGTTTTAGGGCTGCGTAAAGGCGCAGACGATTATCTCACCAAACCTTTCAACCTGGAAGAATTGCTATTGCGTGTTGAAAAGCTGGTTGAAAAAAATAAGAAACTGCTGGAGAAAGATAGCGGCCTCAGTACTTATACTTTCGGAGAAAACAGGATTGATTTTAAAGCGCAGGAGGCAATAGTAAGCGAGGGAAAAAAGGTTGCGCTCAGTAAGAAAGAAACAATGCTTTTGAAATTACTGATAGAAAATAAAAATGAAGTTGTAACCCGTGAAAGGATATTACAGGTAGTGTGGGGTTATAATGTTTACCCAACTACACGGACCATTGATAATTTTATTCTTTCTTTCCGGAAATATTTTGAAGAAGACAGCCGCAGCCCAAAGTATTTTCATTCTGTTCGGGGCGCTGGTTATAAATTCACTCCATAAGAGATTTAACTTTCACAATCAGTTCATTCACCTGCTCAGATAATTCATCCCGGTCATAGAAAATTGCAAAAGGGCTGAACAGTATCGTATCCAGATGATGTATCATCGATTTCATTTGTGAATGAAGTGGCGGATCTTTTTGCTGTAATTGCATTAGCCCATTTTCTGTTGATCCTTTTCCATAATACTGAAGCAGTTCTTCCAGTATGGCACGTGTTCTTTTTAAAAATACTTTATCGTCTTTAATGCTTTGTGCATGAAGAAATATTTTACTGAAATGCGGTTCATCCTTAACGGGCGTAACTACTGGTTCTGGCATTACCTCTTTCTGAACAATGATTTTCTTTTTCTTTTTGTTCGTTAATATCAGGATAAATCCAACAGTAAGAGCGAGGGCAGGAATGATCCATAAATATTTTTTATTGTCAAGATTGATATCAGGATTATAATAATTTCTTCCTTTCTCTAAGGGAGGAGTTACCTGTATTTTAATGACATCGCTGCTTACTGTTTCATACCTGTTATGGACAGTATTGAAATAAGTAAGTTTTACCGGTGGTATAACAACTTCGCCCGGTTGTTTAATGATAAAAGGAATGTCCCAGCTTTTGTTCATGCCTGCCGGAAACAAAGCCTTGTCGGTTTCCAGGTTTTCTTTAGCATCATAATGTTCTACTCCTGCGGGCCAATCGATGCCGCTGTAAGTTGCATTCTGTAAATTTCCCTGCCCGTCTATATTGATCGTTAATGAATTTGTTTCTCCTGCGGGTGACTGGGGATGTTGCACGTGAGCGGTGATAGTGAAATTGCCAATAGCACCTGCGAACTTTCCTGAAGTATCGTGCGGAAGCGGCACTACCGTCAGCATTTTCGAATCACTTTTTAATAACGTTTTATAGCTATGCTTCAGCTGGTCTGTTCCCAGTAGGTCGAACGTGCAATCTACACTCGCTGGTGGTAGTTCTACATTGCCTGGTTGCAGGGGAATAACCTGTACTTTCCGCACTATGTAGGCTTTATAATTTCTTCCTTTTATGGTTACGTTATCAGGATACTCATCATAGGGCATTTCCAGAATACTGCAACCACTGAAGGCTGGCTGTTTTTCTACTTTTAACTGACAGTTGATATCAGCATATAAATGATAAGTTACCTGCACGGGCTCGCCGGCATAACAATGACCCGTTGTTGTTTCGCACCTGATGAACACATGATTTTTAATAAAAGATGCGGGTGTCTGACCTCCTCTTAGTTCAGGAATATTAAAACTATTGCCTGAGAAAACATCATCAAATAATGAAGGCAATGAACTTTGCGGAGGAGAAGCATTTGGTGCCTTTCCACTCTTCACCATAATACTTACCGGTTTGCAGGATAATGTTTTTCCTGCTGCAACTACTGTTGTGCCAGGTAAGATCAGCCTGCCTGCTCTTGCAGGTACGAGCACATAGACATATGATACTTCATTTGAAATTTGCCCGTTGATATTAGACTGTTGTGAAGAGTATACCGGACCTGATATGATCTTCCAGCCATTAAATTGAGGCCCGGTAAAACTTTCCAGGCGGGTAGCATTTTTTACTACATATTCAGCCTGCACTTCCTGGTTCGAAAAAATAGTTCTGGTACTAACACGTATTTCGAAACTGAGCTGCGAATTAGCTGCGGAAAAAGAAAACAGGAGTAAAACAGTAAATAATATGTTATAACGATTTCTCATTTTATGGCTGCAAATATAATTGCAGAGCATGAAGTTAAAGCGTTAAATCAGTTGGTAGAGTAGTTGTTAAATAAGCTCTGGTGCCCACTTCGACCGATGCACAATACCAACCGCCAACTTATCTTCAAATCTCCTATTTTTGACGCATGCTTCACACCCTCACCGATTTTCTCGATCCGGTCAACCCTCTGGTTTTATCAGGAGATGAAGGATTTAAAGATGCCCAGCTCGGGAAACACATCACCATTTATGAAAATGACTTTCCTGATTTACAGGATATAGATATGGTGTTGGTAGGTTGTTCAGAAAACAGCGGTGCAGGTCCCGCACTAGCAGATGAAGATGCGCCTGACCGAATTCGAAAACAGTTTTATGCATTATATCACTGGCATAAAAATGTAAGAGTTGCTGATCTCGGAAATATAAAGAAAGGTGCGTCTTTAAATGACCGGCTAGCTGCCTTAAGAGCGGTTGTGAAAGACCTGGTGCAGGCAGGAAAAAAGGTTATTATTCTCGGAGGTACTCATGACCTTGCTTTACAACAATACAAGGCTTATGCAGAACTTGAACGCGTTATTGAAGTAGTTAATATTGATTCAAAAATTGATCTGTGCTGGGATAGTCCGCTTGCTGCTGATCGTTTCCTGATGGAGATGCTGACGGGCCAGCCCAATTTCGTAAAGCATTATAATCACATAGGCTTTCAGAGTTATCTGGTTCATCCTGATATGCTGGAAACGATCGATAAGCTTCGGTTCGATTGTTTTCGTCTCGGTACTGTAAGAGAAAAAATGGAAGAGATGGAACCTGTGATTCGTAATACCCATCTTTTTAGTTTTGATATCACTGCCATTCAGCATGCAAATGCACCTGCAAATCATCTTACACCCAATGGGTTTACCGGTGAAGAGGCCTGTATGCTGATGCAATATGCGGGCATGAGCCGTAACACATCTTCCATCGGTATTTATGGTTATCTCCCTTCACTTGATACCCACGATCTTACAGCCAAACAGATCAGTCAAATGCTATGGTATGTAATGGATGGAATGTATAAAGGGCGGGAAGAAGCGGGTTTGCATGAAACAGAATATTTCAATGAATTCAAATTAGCATTCTCTGAAATGCAGGCAACATTTTTACAAAGTAAAAAGACAGGCAGATGGTGGATGCAGATGCCCGATGGAAAATATATTGCCTGCAGCCCTAATGATTATACCATCGCCTGTGCTAATGATATTCCTGAAAGATGGATGAGGGCCATGGAGAGAAGTTAAGTAGATCGAAAATGGGAAGTGGAAAATTGAAGATTGTATAGCGTGTTTACGTTTTTATTTTAGATCACTTTTTCTCTCTTATTGTATTTTTCCTTTAGCTTTTTTTCTGAAGAAGCCCCTTAGCAGGAAATTATGCTGTACTGCTTCAAGATCTTCATCCAGTTTATGGCTTCCGGACTCCAGGTTTTTAAAAGTCGTTTTTAATGAGCCGGCGGTTGCGGTATCATTTGTGAGAACGCCTATCACATTATTATTCCGGATCATTTTATCGCTTACTGTTTTCAGGTTCGCAGAGAAAGCATTTACATCATTTACGGCATTTTGTAATTTGGATACGGTTCCCTTAATATTATGGAACATGGTTGTATCGTTAGCCAGATCATGAATGGAATGACCCGGTTTATTTAACTGTGCTGAAAAATTTTCCAACTGTGATAAAGCATTATTTGTTTTTACTGCCGCTGCCTGTAAACTGGCGACTGTTGTTTTTAAATTATTCGCCATCGTACGGTCATTGATTAAGGTTGATAAAACTCCGTTTCCGCTGTCAATTTTACTGCTGATGCTTTTAAATTTTGTTGTTATTTCAAGGATGTTTTTATTGTTTGCCTGCAATGTGGCCATCATATCTTCTGTGCTGGCTGAAGATTCCACCTTTAGAAAATCATTTTTTGCTACGGGTGGTGCAGCAAGTGTGCCGCCATAAATAACCACTATTTTATTCCCGATCAAACCTTCAGAACCGATTTTCGCAAATGCATCTTTGCGAATGTGAGAGTGTAAAGATTCTTCTATACTCATAGCCACCAGTACACGGGAATTTCCATAAAAACTCATATGCTTCACCGTTCCTATCTTAACCCCGGAGAACCAAACGTTGCCACCCTGCAATAATCCATTAACGTCATTAAACACTGCATTGATCGTAAACGATTTTACAAATGTTTTTTTCTGACCCCCTAGTGTAAATATGGTGAACACTAAAATGGCGAGGCCCAGGAATATAAAGATTCCTACTACTACGCTGCGATTATTTTTTACTGTTCTCATTTGTAATTAATAAAGTTGTAATCGTAAAAAGTTCGTACACTCTCATCCTGTCTTTCGAAAAACTTTTCGAAGTTCGCGGTGGGTAAAAATTTACCTTCCACAAGCATTGTTACGGTATCCGCAGTTGTTTTTGCACAGGTAAGATCATGGGTAATTATTAAAGAGGTCGTGTTGTATTCGTGCTGCACCTGGTTTATCAGGTTATTGATCTCTATACTTGTTATGGGATCCAGCCCCGCAGTAGGTTCATCATACAACATTATTTCGGGCTGAAGAATTAGTGTTCGTGCAATGCCAATTCGTTTACGCTGTCCACCCGAAAGTTCTGCAGGCATCTGGTCAATAGTTTTCAATAAGCCTACATCCGTAAGAACCCTTTCAACTGCATCATTCACTTCTTTCTTTTTTATTTTTGGCCTGTTCCTTACTAATGGGAATTCCAGGTTTTCTCTTACGCTCATACTATCATACAAGGCGCTGTTTTGAAATGAGAATCCTATTTTCTGCCGTAGTTCCTGCAAGGCTGGCAGGTTTAGTTTGTCCACTTCCTTACCAAAAACTTTTACCGTGCCGCTGTCAGGCTTTAACAGCCCGGAAATAATCTTGATCAAAACAGATTTTCCTGTTCCTGAACGTCCCAGTACTGCCAGGTTTTCACCGCGGCATATATCAATATCAACGCCATTCAGGACGGCCCGGCCATTAAAAGATTTTTTTAATTGCCTTATGGCGATCACCACTTCCTTTTTATTATTCCCCGTTTCTGCTGGCATATTCAACTCTAAACTTTTTATCGAAATATTCATTCTTATAGTAATGATTCATTTTTATCATCTTATTACATTTACAAGCTGAACGATCAGCATTTCTTCAACAAAAATTAAGATCATAGCAATTACCACGGCAGTATTAGCTGCTTTACCCACACCCTGGGTACCATTCTCTGCATGATATCCCTGGTAACATCCCGTTATCCCGATGGTAAATCCAAATATGGTCGATTTTAAAACAGAAGAAATGATATCAAGAAATGATATCGGCATAAAAGCAGTTTTAAAAAATGCGGTAAAACTTGTCTGTTCGTTGCTGTGAACATTCAGGTAGGATCCCATCATTCCGATCAGGCCCGAATAGATCACAAGTACCGGCAGCATAAAAGTGATGGCCATAACCCGTGTTGAAACCAGGAACTTAAAAGGATTGGTACCCGATACTTCCATCGCATCAATCTGTTCCGTCACTTTCATAGATCCCAGCTCAGCACCCATATTAGAGCCCACTTTCCCGGCCACGATCAATGCTGTAACCAACGGCGCCAATGCCCGTATAACCGCTATGGATATGAGTGAGGGCAACCATGATGTTGCCCCGAACGATGCAAGTGATGGCCTTGATTGTTTAGTAAACACCATGCCCGTAATAAAACCCGTAAGAGAAATCAAAGGCAGCGATCTAAAACCAACAGAATAACATTGGTTAACGATCTCTTTAATTTCAAATGGAGGCAAAAAGCCTTCTTTAAAAAATCGGCCGATAAATTTCCAGACATTGTAAACGCCCAGAAAAAAATCATCCACTCCTTTAGAAATAATTGATTTTTCTGCAGGTACAATTTTTAATTGTTCTGTATTACGCTCCATATTGCCGCTTGGCTTTTTAAAATCTAAGGATTAATCTACCAGATACCTGATTATCAACAATGATTGTGCCTTTCGCTTGTTCCCGCATTGGGGAAGCTTTTTTCAACGATAGAAGAACGAAATACCGGCCTTTTTTTAGCAGACAAATTTTAGCGACTTTCCAATTTATGATTTTCCGGCACAGATGAAGGCTAAGAATATTGGAGTGGAGGAACCTCTTTGCCTTATGATGAAAGTTATTTGAAGAATTTATTCCGCTATTGCTGATACAGCCCAAGGATATTTCCGGAAGGGTCACTAAATCTTGCTGTTATTTCAGGAGAATCCAGGCCAACCGGCTGAACGATCTTCCCACCGTTTAGAATTAGTCTTTAAAAACATTTCCTTTTTTATCGGCAGCGACAAGGTAACGCATCGCTGCTATGATCATTTTATTTTGAGTAGCGTCCATAAATATTTTATCCCCGTGGCCAATGTTCATATATACCATGCGGTATTGTGTGTTGCTCCACATAACTGGTGTATCGCCGTTCCGGATTATATCTTTCAAACCAAGGGGATAATTATCAACAGAAAGAGATGCCAGTACCTTTACATTTTTATTTTCGCGGGGACTTGGCTTCCACTGGTACCATTCATTTGAAGGAGAAATATAGTTTTGGGGTAAGCCTTTTGTTATAGGGTGATTATTATCTTCTATCACCATTTTAGCAGGCATTGGCGGCCAGTTATTATTATAAAAGATGGCACCTCCCAGAAACTGTACGAACCAGGGCCAGTTAGTGTCTTTGTCGTTGTAACCGGCAACATGAAATCCCAGCCATCCGCCGCCGCTTTCCATGTACTTCGTAAAAGCGTCTCGCTGCGCAGATGTATGTGGAAAATCATTCAGCCACATAATAAGGGTATAAGGTTTTAATTTTTCTTCATCAAGGTCGGACATATTACTGGTTGTATCGAACACAAAACCATTTCCTACTGTCAGGTCTTTAAAAAATTTAATGGCATCACTGGCAAAAGCCCGGTGATCCCGTTCTACTTTATCAGAATAAAATGCAAGGACTTTAAATCTTGGAAATTGAGAAAAAGAAGTAACACTGTTTAGCAGGAGCAACAGCATAATTGAAAGCAGTGAGTGGTAAATTCTTTTCATATATCTAGGCACTGTACGCCGATTATAATACTACTACTTTTTTTTCCTAAAGAGAAAAAGCCGTACATCAAATTATGATAGTATTTATAAAATCAATTTCATAGATTGGATATATGAAACAGTTGCTTTTCATAACCTGCTTATGTATTTCAATAAATACTTTCAGCCAGGACTCGCTGGTTAATCTCTGTTCAAAAAAATTATGCGATTATATACACGCTTCTTCCCTGCAAAGTGAAGACCCGTTTTTAGGTTACTTCAGCGACCTGGTGAAGGCTAATCAATCGCTTGTTGTTACAGGTGCTATTAGCTTATATCATGATTCTTCAGGAAAGCGAAATGATGAGTTTGTGGATCTGGTAAAGCGTAAGACCATCATCCGCCTGATAGAAACCTGCGATAGCTTTTATGTTATTTTTGATTCGCTGAGGTATGCCGAAATGCGCCAGCTAAGTCATGATGAATTAATGAAAGAAGTAAGAAAAACCGCGAGAACGCCAACCGGTTCATTTTATACAAGACGGGCGCTTTATTACTTTGCCCTCGGCGAATTAGATACTGCACTGACTGATCTTGATATGGCGCTTGCTCTTGGAAGTAATCCACGAACTTATTTTTATAAGGCCTGGATAATGGAGGCGAAAGGAGATTATAAGTCAGCCCTTGCATTATACAACAGGAGCCTCGCCGAATCGGGGGAAGAAGATGATGCCATGTATATCGCCCTTATAAAAAGAAAAATGAAAGAAGAAGGCCCGGTACTCGCAAAGAAAATTGAGGTGCCTGAAACAGGATTTAAAACGCAAAAAGGAAAAAAGAAAAATAAAAAGACGGAAGGTTTTGCTGAGGCCCAGCCCTAAATAAAAAGAGTGAGCATTTAATGTGCTCACTCTTTTTATTATTGAAATATTTTCTATCCCCTGCTGTGCCTGTTCAACCGGCCCAGTTGTCTGCCATCTTCCGATAAAATATTTCCATCGGTATCAACGAGCATCCTTTCATTACTATCATCATAAATAACATAAGGATAATTACTGTTTCTCTGCTCACCTAATTTACCTAATACCACCACACGGTTATTTTTTACCTGCACCACATCATATTTGGTAGTAAGGAAATATTGACCGGAACGATCATTTTTAAAATAAACATCACCTAAAATATAACGTTCATCCAGCACATCCTGGGAGGTAGTATTAGTGGTGAGCGTTCTGTTATTTCCAAAGGACCTGCTTTCAAAAGCATTGCTATTGTTCTGCATGTTCCTTTTATTGTTATAAGCCATAAGGCCTTGTTCACGTATTTGATTTCGTGCAGATGCAAGTGGAGAATTGTTTCTTACCTGTTCATCAGCAAGCACCCATCCGCTTTCAATTGCCTGTAACCTGTCGGCTCCCTGCGGGTGAGACGGATCTTCGCGGTAATTGGCTACCAGCTTCATAGCAACTTGTGCTTCTTCAAGCGAAGCACCCATACGACGTAATGCAAATCCTGAGAAAGCGTCTGCTTCCAGTTCTTTTTTTGGATTGCTGCCCTGTCCGTCGAGCGAATGATCAAAAACCTGGTGACCGATCTCGTGAGCGAGCACACTGATCGCTGCCCACTCATTACCGGTAGCACGGTTTATCTGGTTCATGAAAGAAGGGTTATACATGATATATCTCTTTCCCCGAAACACCATTGCGGCAGCATTATCAACACGTGCGGCCTTAATAACAAAGTTGGCGCTTAACCCAACCGCATCCATTACTCTATCTGCAATTACGTTTGCATCGTATTCGCTAACTATATTTTGCGGGGTTCTGATCCATCCGCGGATCTCATCATCACCATAACTATTGTCCTGGGCATAAGAGGAGAAGCTCACCAGCGATAATGCCAGTAAGAGGGTTAGAAGTTGTTGTAGTTTTTTCACGAGGGGTTTCTTTTTCTTGTTTTCTAAAGTTCAGACAGAAAATGTTGCAAAAGATTTAAAGCGGCCCTGGTTAAAACTATTTAACAATGATTTGTAGCAGGCGGGCATTGAAAAAATGATGGTGAATGCTGAATGTTGAATGTTAAATGGGGAAACAAAGTTTGTTTGCAGCTTGACAACAATGTTGTATTTTATTTGCAAATAGCATTATGAAAAAGATTTTTTTGTTTACGTTCCTGGTAATAACTCTAGCAGGTAATGCATCTTTTCATTCAAAATTCAACATTCAAAATTCAACACAAAGTATCGATAGCATCCCTGCTGATAGTAAAGATGTAAGTTCCATAGATGCCATATTAAAGGCTTTGTATGATGTGATTTCAGGGCCCGGAAATGAAAAAAGAAACTGGGACAGGATGAGAACGTTGTTCATACCTGAAGCAAAGATGATCCCAACTGGAAAAAGGACTGATGGTAGTTTTTCAAAACGGGTTTTAACGGTGGAAGATTATATTACTTCTTCTGGACCCTATCTTGAAAAGAACGGTTTTTTTGAAAAAGAAATAAGCAATAAAACAGAGGTATACGGTAACATAGCGCATGTTTTCAGCACCTATGAAAGCAGGCACACCGCAGCAGATGAAAAACCATTTGTGCGTGGTATCAACAGCATCCAGTTGTGGAACGATGGCAGCCGCTGGTGGATAATTAATATCTTCTGGCAGGGTGAAACACCTGAAAATCCACTGCCTGCGAAGTATCTGAATTAAGTTAGCAGTTGATAGTTGAGAGCTGGCCATTCAGTCAACGGCAACTATCAACTGCAAATTTTCTTATCTTTTCTGAGAGAGAAACTCTTCAACTTTTTCCCTGCTAACTCCAACCCGCTGAATTGCATCTTCTACTTCTTTCTCGGAAACGTTATATTTCTTAGCCATGTATTCTACTTCCCAATCCTGGCCGGCAGCCACACGCTGGCGGTCCCGACCTATGTCATGTTTGTTTTCCATAAAAATCTATTTACCGTTTTCAGTTAAAAAACCATGCCATCTCCGGGCATTAGGCGGTGAACAATTAAGCAAGCCGTTCACCGGAATTTTCCTATTGTTTACCGGCTGTTTTCTTCTTATCGCCTATTGCTCATTGTCTTTTGGAAAAGGCCTTAGTTTCTTTGCTGTACAAAATCAAACAAAATGGAAAACATGAATACAGATGATATAAAACCGAAAAAACACGATGAGTGGTTTCGGGAACATGCGCAGCGTAACCACGATTATTTTCGCAAACATTCTAAACGGAATCGCAGGTGGGGTGGTGTTTTTTTACTGGGTGTAGGAATTGTTCTTCTGCTGCGTGAGTCAGGAGTTGTCTTTCCTTACTGGTTCTTTAGCTGGCCGGTTTTTTTGATCGCGATTGGAATCTTTTCAGGTATCCGTCATGGCTTCAGAAGTTTTGGCTGGATTATCATGATACTGGTGGGGGGTGCTTTTCTTGCCGATGAAATATTAACAGGCAATAACCTCAAGCATTTTTTATGGCCGGCACTGCTTGTTATGTTCGGGTTGATCATGATCTTTCGTCCCCGCCGTAATTGCCGGGATGATGAAAGAAGAAACCGGGATAAAACCACTGACGAGCAACACATAACTACTGTAGCACCAGGAATAAATACGGGAGATTATAAGTACAGCGATTCGAAGTATAACGACCGGTCAGATTATATAGACAGTACGGCTATTTTCGGCGGCGTAGAAAAGATCGTGTTATCAAAAAATTTTAAAGGCGGCGATATCACGAGCATTTTTGGTGGAACGGAATTGAATTTATTACAGGCTGACATTACTCATCCCGTTGTAATCGACACAACTAATATACTTGGCGGAACAAAGCTTATCGTTCCTGCAAGCTGGGATGTGCAATCAGAAGTGGTAGCGATATTCGGCGGTATAGAAGATAAGCGGCAAATGTCTAATGCACCCATGGATCCTAATAAAGTGCTGATCTTAAAAGGCACTTGTTTTATGGGAGGAATAGATATCAGGAGCTACGCATAATAGAAGTTGGCGGTTGATAGTGGATAGTTGGCAGAAAGTGCCGTATGGATTGCCAACCGCCAACTATCAGCTGCCAACCATTATATCCAGGATTTTAAAAATCAAAACTATGAACTGGTATCTTGCTAAACTCGTATTCAGGATCATATGTGGTGATGGAGATCATACACCGCAATTCGATGAGCAATTAAGATTAATAGAGGCGGCGAATGAAGATGAAGCTTTATATAAAGCCATACAATTAGGAACTGATGAGCAGGACAACTTTGCTAATAACAGGCAGCAAATGGTTCAATGGAAGTTTATTAATGTGCCTGAGTTATACCGGATGTCTGGGCTGATAGATGGAGCCGAGGTATATTCTGCCATCAAAGAATCGGATGATGGTGAGCGATACACGGAGGATATTAACCGGAAAGCCGCGCAGCTTGCTTTAAAACAAACGCATAAATTGCTGCAGATTATATAATATGTCGCCATCTCCTTTTAAAACAAAAAAGTTCCTACTTGTATTTACGGGTTGCTGGATCTTGTGGGCGGCAATGCACATGATTGTTTTGAAGGGATTTGGATTCAGTACACTCACAGCCTTTACAGACAGTTTAGTAAGCAACATACTGTTGGCAGGAAGCGTAATGCTGATCAGTAATTTATTTGGTTATTATCTTCCTGCAAAGCAACGTTACATATATGTTTTAAGCCTTTGCCTGCTCATGTCGGCCATATGGTTATTTATCAGCCGGTCTCTAGTAATGCTTGTTTCGCCGGTAACAACCGATTATCAAAGTTTTTTTTCCGCTTCGATACCGGTTAGAATGATGATCGGTTTTTTAGTAACAGGGTGTATGGCATTGTTAAGTGTGCTTTGGTATACCGTGCAGGATCAGCGGGAAAATGAGAAAAGAAAAACTGATGCAGAAAAACTCGCAAGAGAAGCAGAGCTTTTTAAACTGAGACAGCAACTGCACCCGCATTTTTTATTCAACAGTTTAAATTCCGTAAATGCATTGATAGGATCAGACCCCGGACAAGCCCGGAATATGATACAACAGTTGTCAGATTTTTTGCGGGGGACATTAAAAAAAGAAGACAACCAATGGGTGAGCCTGGATGAAGAACTGCAGCATTTAAAATTATACCTGGATATTGAAAAGGTGAGATTTGGGCACCGGCTGGATTCTGTTATTAACAATGAGGCCCCGGCCATATCTCAGTTACCTGCTATGTTATTACAGCCTATTGTGGAGAATGCGATCAAATTTGGGTTATATGATACTACTGGCGATATTCTCATTCATATCAATGCAGCAGTAGAAAATAATATGCTGAGGATAATTGTTCAAAATCCTTATGATGCAGAGACAAGTTCGCCGGGAAAAGGCACCGGCTTTGGATTGAAATCTGTACAACGCAGGCTTTATTTATTATTTGGCAGAAATGACCTGTTGCAAACAAAAAGCAGTGATGGTATTTTTATTACAACCATTTTAATTCCGCAGTTAGTATGATAAAGGCAATTTTGATTGATGATGAACCATTGGCCAGGTCCATTGTAAAAGAATACCTGCAGGGCCATCCTGATATTACTATTATGCAGGAATGTAATGATGGCTTCGAAGGAATTAAAGCTATTATGCAGCATCAGCCTGATCTTATTTTCCTGGATATTCAAATGCCAAAGATCAATGGCTTCGAAATGCTTGAGCTGGTTGAACAACCACCTGCTGTCATTTTTACCACAGCGTTTGACGAGTATGCCATCCGGGCCTTCGAAACACATGCTGTTGACTATTTATTGAAGCCATTCAGCAAAGACCGGTTTGATAAAGCCATTGAAAAATGGAAAGGCCAGCAACAACCTGCTGCGCAGAAACAAACAACAGAATTTTTAAACGCCGTTACCGATATTCCTTTTCAAAGTGAAAGAGTTGTAGTGAAGATTGCGGGTAAGATCCGCATCATTCCTGTACAGGATATTTTTTACATTGAGGCGGCTGATGATTATGTAAAACTGCATACAAAAGATGGCGCCTTCCTGAAAAATAAAACCATGTCTTTTTTTGAAAACAGTTTGGATGCGCAGCAATTTGTAAGAGTACACCGCTCCTACATTTTAAATGTGATCCAGATAACCCGAATTGATCCGTATGAAAAAGAGAGCCATGTGGCGGTTTTAAAAACTGGTGTGCAGGTACCCGTTAGTAAAGCGGGCTATTCAAAATTGAGAGAAGTATTGGGTTTGTGATTGCCACGAAAGAATAGTAATAGCCACAAAGACACGAAGACAGAAAGAAACACTAAGATTTATGCTTTGTACCTCGGAGTCTTTGTAGCAAAATCACTTGTGTTCCAGTAAGCTCACCTTCCCATCCATCGTAGAAACAATAACATGATTCTTATCTAATGGACTTACGGTATTCACCATGGAGTTATCAATCTTATGTGCCCAATTAATTTTTTGCATTGCCGGATCGATTGAATAAACCACACCGCTTCTTGTTCCAAAAAATACTTCACCTTGTTTTTCAATCAGCATGGAGGGTACATGTTCATAACCAAAATGCGCATTCATTTTCCAGGCAGCAAATTGTTTGTCACGGCTGGTTCGGTACGCAACGATGGTATCATTCATGGTTTTACCATAAACAAACTGGCCATTATCTGAGATTCCAATCGATTCCCTTATCGTAGCATCATTATTTCGCCATAGCATTTTTCCATCGTTTACGTCCAGGGCGGTAATGTAACGGTCGGGTGCAACTACATATACAACACCTTCATGTATTACAGGTATACAGGATGCAGGAGAGAAGTTGGTAACTGTAGATCCATTATTCCATTTCCAAATTAACGAGCCATCTTTTTTATTGAGCGCATATAAATTAGTGTCCCATGCGCCGAAAATTATTTTGTCGTTATTAATAACAGGGGTGCTCACAACGGGCCCGTTTAATCCACCAAAACTCCAGAGTTGCTTACCCGTTTTAAGATCAAGGGCCCTGAAATGATGATCGCTGCCGCCTATGTACACCGTATTATTTTCAATAACGGGACAGCCAAGAACTGCAGCATCTGTTTTGAATTTCCAGTTTAGTTTTCCTTTATCGGTTAAACAATAAACATAACTATCGGCTGAGCCTAATATTATGTTGCCATTTGCTGCGGCAGGAGAGGAGAAGATAGCTCCTCCTGTTTTATAGGACCATTCTTTTTTACCATCAGTTAAGGAGAGGGATTGAATAATGCATGACTGGTTACCAAATATCACATGGTTGTTACTAATCACCGGGGTTGAAATCACATTTGCATCTGATTGAAATAACCATTTTGATTTTACATAATTGTACTGGTTATTAATGCTGAAATCTGGTCTTGCAGCAGCAGTAGTATAATTATGCTTTTCAATTTTTACACCTGCCCATTGTGGCAGTGTTTGGATGCCTGGTTTTCTTTGCCTGAAAATGATTGAATCAGTTCGCACATCAACAAGGTTATATCCGCCCACGGCATCTTTAGCTCTCAGGTTAGAACGGCCCATTACGCCGGGAATATCTTCGAAACCACCTTTAAAATATTTATTAGCATGACCATGGCCACAAAGAATTGCAATTGTATTTTTTGTTTTGAGTCGATCGATCACTTCATACCAGTTATCCATTTGGTTATCCATGGGATAGTGATTGAGAAAAATAACAGGCATATCATCGGGTGTTTTTTTCAGAACGCTATCCAGCCAGTTGATATGACTTCTCGGAACGTGCCCGTCGCTCATGCGCACATAGGGCCCGGATGCACAACCGATAAAGCGGATACCGTCATGATCAAAAACAAATTTATCGTTGCCGAAAGTTTGAGCGAATGCATCACCGCCGGATTCGCTCCAGCCAGCATCATGATTACCTGGAATGATGTACCAGGGTTTATTGAAACTATCCAATAATTGCTTCGCCAATTTTAGTTGTTCGTTTGTTCCGAGTTCTGTTATATCTCCGGTTATAACAACAAAGTCGACATCATTCATTGCGTTTACATCTTTAACTGTGCGGCGAAGATCTTCTTCTGATGCCCCGTTTGGAGAACCGATGTGGGTGTCGCTTATGAAGGCAAAACGGAAAGGTTTGATTTGACTATAAGAAAATGTGCAGGCAAATAATAAAAATGAAAGAAAATATTTTTTCATGTGAGCAAGTTAAAATTTAACCACAAGGAACACAAACTTAAACCACAAAGAACATAAGGAACTCTTTGTGTGCCTGGTGTTTTTCCTTTGTGTTCCTTGTGGTTAAAAGGTTCAATAAAGAACTACTGTACAAGAGTGCGACGCCTCTGAAGCTCAATAAAGTTATAAAGCCCGGTACAAAAAAAGTCCCGTTCAAATTTGAACGGGACTTTACTGAATATCGAACAAGGAACAAGGAATTTTGAATATCGAACTGAGTCGCTGAATTTCATGAGCCCACTCATTATTCATTACTCATCACTCATCATTCTTACCAAATGTGAATCCTCTGCTCCGGAGCCTTGTACATTCTATCACCTGGTTTTACATTAAATGCCTGGTACCATTGATCCATGTTTGCAACGGGTCCGTTTGCACGATACATTCCCGGAGAATGCGGATCAGTTTTAATTAGCTGCGCTGCAGTTTCATCTACTGTATTACTTCTCCAAACCTGTGCCCAGTTAAGGAAGAAACGCTGGGTTGGTGTGAAGCCATCTATCTTCTTACCTTCTTTAAATTGTTTGGTATGAGTGAATGCTTCATAAGCAATATTCAAACCACCGAGATCAGCAAGATTTTCTCCTAAAGTTAATTTGCCATTTACATGGATCGTATCGAGAACAGTAAAGTTGTTATACTGGTCAACTACTTTTTGTGTGCGTGATCTGAACTGAGCAGAATCACTTGGAGCCCACCAGTTCTTTAAATTGCCGTCAGCTGCGAACTGGCTTCCCTGGTCGTCGAAGCCATGCGTCATTTCATGACCTATAACAGCAGCGATTCCTCCGTAGTTGATTGCATCATCTGCACCAAAATCAAAAAAAGGCGCTTGCAAAATACCGGCAGGGAAAGTAATATCATTTGCAGAAGGGTTATATGAAGCATTGATCGTTGGCGGCGTCATTCCCCATTCTGTTCTGTCAACCGGTTTACCTAAGCGGTTTACGCTAAAGTCATAACCCCAAACGCTGATATTGCGAAGGTTTTCGAAATAATTTTCACGGCTGATATTAATTCCCTGGTAATCTCTCCACTTATCAGGATAAGCGATCTTTCTTTTGATAGCAGATAATTTTTCGAGTGCTCTTTGTTTGGTTTCATCGCTCATCCAGTCGAGCTTATTGATGCGTGAAGCGAATGTTGATGTCATATTATTTACCAACTCAAGCATTCTTTGTTTTGCCGCGGGCTTAAAATATTTCTCAACGTATAACTGGCCGAGGAGATCGCTTAGTGAACGGTCTATTAAGCCGCTCATTCTTTGCCAGCGGGGTGTTTGTTCTTTCTGGCCGGTGAGCGCTTGTGTAAGCCTGAAATCTTCATTCACAAAAGCACTGCTTAAATTAGGAGCTGCATTGCGAATGATGTTCCATTGCACATAAGCTTTCCAGTCATTGATCGGAACGCTGGTGAGCATGCCATCAAGGGTTTTAAGGAAAGAAGGATTGCTTACAATAATGCTGTCTGCATTATGGATCTTCATTTTGTTCAGCAAATCGAACCAGTTAACATTCTGGCTTAAAGCACCAAGGTCTTTTATTGCATACTTGTTATAGGTTTTATATGGATCACGTTGTTCAACGCGGCTGTACTGTGCTTTTGCAAGAGCGGTTTCAATTCTTAAAACTGCATCTGCATTGCGGGAAGCAGTAGCTGCGTCCTGGCCAACAAGTCCGAACATATTTTGAAGATGCTGGGTATAAGCCTGGCGAATTTTTACGCTTCTCGGATCGTTATTTATGTAGTAATCACGATCTGGTAAAGAAGTTCCGCCCTGGCCGATAGATGGAATGTAATGCGTTACATTTTTCCTGTCTGGCTGAATACCCACAGAAATTAATGCGGATCCTGCGCCTTGTGTACGCATCACCGCGATTTGTGTAAGCAGGTCGGGCAGGTTAGTGATAGCTGTAACACGATCCAGGTCTGATTTAATTGGTAAGTAGCCTCTTGCTTCGATGGTTGCAGAATCCATTCCGCTTGCATAAAGATCGCCGATCATTTGGGTTGATCTGCCTTTGCTGGTATGAGCAGCGGCATCCTCCAGCAAATTTTGCATGCGTTTAGAGCTTTCTTCTCTAAGCATATCAAAACTACCCCAACGGGTTTTTGATGCGGGAACAGGATGTTTTTTTATCCAGTTACCATTTGCATAGAGGTAAAAATTATCACCCGGTTTTACAGACAGATCCATGTTAGATTTGTCTATGTATTTAACGGGTTCTTTCGGCAATTTATCGCCGGGGCCGGCTAATGCTATGGTGGAAAATAACAATGCGGCCGACATTGTTTTAGCATGAACCTGTAATTTCATAATTATATTATTTTGAGGGAACCGAATTTAAGCCATCTCTGTCATTTTGTAAAACATATTCAACATGCGAATACAGCTGTTTTTTTTATTGATCATTATTTATTCATTTACTGCATGTTCCCCGGGAAAGAAGTTTGCTAAATCCGCGGAAGCGAGCCTTTTAAGCAATCCCGAATTAAAAACGGCGCATATCGGCATTAGTATTTACGATCCCGCAACAGGGAAATATGTTTACGATTACCAGGGCGATCATTATTTTATTCCGGCAAGTAATACGAAGCTGCTGATGTGTTATGCAGCGATGAAATATTTGGGGGATAGTTTGGAGGGATTGAAAGTTGAGGATCATGGGGGGCAACTCCTTATTTTCCCCACCGGCGATCCTACATTGCTTCATCCTGATTTTAAAAATCAACCTGTAATCGATTTTTTAAAGAAGCATGAGAACAACCCGATTATTTTAATAGACACCTCATGGCGGGAAAAATCTTTAGGATTCGGATGGGCCTGGGATGATTACGAAAGCAGCTATATGGCCGAAAGAAGCGCTCTGCCTGTTTATGGAAATGTGCTTACTGTTTCTGGGAATACTGCTAATCTTCAATTTCAGCCCGATTTATTTTTCAGTCATTTAAAAAATGACAAAGGAAATAGTCCCGAGTTTTATTTGAGTGATATCAGGAGAGCTCGTGACAGAAATGACTTTGAAGCTGCAAGAGTAAGCCGGCAAAAAAGTGAAGCCAGTATTCCATTTATCACTAATGATTCCCTGAGTATCCTTTTAATAAATCAGTCTTTGCATAAAGACCTTATAACCCAATCGCATGGGTGGTTTGCTGTGCCGCCAGTGTCTTCGGCTTATAAAATTCACTCCCAGCCAACAGATTCTTTGTTAAAAATTACCATGCATCGAAGCGACAATTTTTTTGCTGAACAAACCTTATTAATGGTGAGTGAAAAATTATTAGGGTTGATGAATGATGGAAAAATCATTGATACATTATTAAAAACGGATTACAAAGACATGCCGCAAAAACCTAAATGGGTAGATGGCTCCGGTCTCAGCCGCTATAATTTAATAACGCCAAGAGATTTTGTTTTTCTGCTGAATAAAATGAAAAATGAATTTGACTGGAACCGCATCACTACCATACTTCCAACCGGCGGCACAGGAACGTTCAGCAACTTTTATAAAAACTATGCGGGGAGGTTTTATGGAAAGACCGGAACACTAAGTAACCAGGTGGCGATGAGCGGGTATATTAAAAGTAAATCGGGTAAATGGCTGATCTGTTCTGTGCTGGTGAATAATGCAATGACGAGTGCTGTGAACGTTAGAAAAGCAGTGGAACAATTTGTAAAGGGGGTGGCGGAGAGGTATTAATGAGTATTGAAAATTGAGCATTTTAATATTTAATATTCAATGTTCAATATTCAATATTCAATATTCAATGCTCAATGTTCATAGAATCATCTTCCAAAAAGCTTCATCAGATAATCTTCTTTAAATTCCATGTAAGTTGGATTTCCCGTTGCTGTAGTATTGGGTGCATCGCAGTTAAATAGTTCTTCAATCAATAACTGCATTTCTTTTCTTGTTAATGACTGACCAGCCTTAATGGCCTGCTGGCGGCTCATACAACGAATTAATTTTTCCCGCTGGCTGAATTTCATGTCGCTGCTAAAATGTTTGAACTGCTCGATCAGTAATTCGATCGCATGCTTTTCGTTGCCTGGTAAAATATCTGCAGGTGTTCCCTGTATCACAAAACTATTTTGTCCGAACGCTTCCACTTCAAAGCCGAGCAAATGCAGGTCAGGCAAAAGTTCTGTAAGCAACACTGCATCAGCTAGATTTAATTCAACCGTAACAGGAAACAAACTTTTTTGTGTTGTAGATTGGTGGTTATGGATCGACCTGCTATATTTTTCGTACAAGATCCTTTCATGCGCCAGTTGCTGGTGCAGCAAAATAAAACCAGTGTTGGTTGAAGCGATTATGTAAGTATTGTGAAGTTGAAGAAAAAGAGCATCCTCAGCGATATCTATTATTTTTTTCTTCGCTGCGGTTTGATGCAGGTCGAGATTATTCCCGGTTTTAACAGGATAATTTTCTTCTTCATTTTTGGGGGCCGTGAAAAATTCTTTCCAGTGTTTTAGTTCTGACTTTTCATTGGGCTCAATAAAATGTGCCTGGTTTTTTTGCGTAAAAGTTTTATATAGTGATGATGAAGACGCTGCTTCTTTTTGATCGCTTGTAAAAGGTTTGCTGATAGAATCTAAACTTTGTATACCGGCGTTCAAAGTAAAATCGAGTGAAGGTGAAATGCTGAACTGGGCAAGTGCATGTTTAACCGCGGCCTGCACAAAAGCATAAACGATCTTTTCATCTTCAAACTTAATTTCCTGTTTTGTAGGATGAACATTGATATCGATTTGCGAAGGATCCAGGTCCATAAATAAAACGTAAGAGGGAAAACTATCTTTCGGAAGCAGGTCTTCAAATGCATTTGTTACCGCATGATTAAGATAAGCGCTGCGGATGTAACGGCTATTCACAAAAAAATATTGGTCGCCTCTTGTTTTCCTGGCAGTCTCGGGCTTGCCGATAAAACCATAAATGTTCATATAATCGGTTTGCTCTTTCAGGCTCACGAGTTTTGAAGCGTAATTGTTACCCAGTACTTGTAAAACTCTTTGTTTAAGATTTCCGGCTTCCAAATGAAAAACTTCCTGACCATTACTCGTCATTGAAAAGAAAATATCGGGGAAGGCCATTGCTACATGAATAAATTCATCAACAATATGCCGCATTTCTGCATTGTTACTTTTCAGAAAATTTCTGCGTGCCGGCACACTGAAGAATAAATTCTTCATGCAGATACTGGTACCATAAGACGCAGCGCAAGGTTCCTGTTTTAATACCACGCTATTTTCAATTTCAATGCAAACTCCTAATTCATCTTCACGGCGCCTGGTTTTTAGTTCTACCTGGGATACTGCTGCTATTGAAGCAAGTGCTTCTCCTCGGAATCCCATGGTTTTAATATGAAATAAATCATCGATCTGTTTGATCTTACTGGTGGCATGCCGCTCAAAAGACATACGTGCATCGGTTCCGCTCATTCCTTTTCCATTATCAATAACCTGGATCGAAGCTTTACCTGCATCACTGATAATTAATTGAATTTCAGTAGCACCTGCATCCACGGCATTTTCCATTAATTCTTTTACCGCACTGGCTGGCCTTTGAATTACTTCACCAGCAGCGATCTGGTTCGCTATATTATCAGGCAATAATTGAATTATATCCACACACTCCGGCTTTTAAGATGAAAACGCAATATTAATCGTTTTTTATAGGGCATTGCCCCACGAGAAGATTAATTTTATAGCATAATGAGAACCCTTGTTTGTGCTGTCGCACTATTATGTTCAACCCTCTTTTCCTGCAGTAAAAAAGAAGAATCTGTACCTGAAGTAATTACCCCTGTTGCTAAAGGTTTTACTGATTACACCATCCAGGCCGGTAAGCAATTCGCGGATCAGAATGGATATATCCCGGTTTCTTTAACATCACTAAAGTTTATTGTGAAGTTTGACAGTACAGCCATTTATGCAACCAAAGATCCCGCTAACCAGGGAGACATTAATAAGCTGTATGGTTTTTCGGACAATAATGCGCTGCACCAGGATTTCAGTTCCCGGTTTGGATGGCGTTGGGTAAATAAAAGGTTAAACCTGCAGGCCTATATTTATAACAACAGTATCCGCCAGTATACAGACCTCGGCAATATTGAAATAGGCCCGGAATACAATTGTGCCATCAATGTGAAAGAAAAACTCTACGAATTTGTATTGAACGGAAAGATTACCACAATGCCGCGTACCAGCACTACACCAACTGCTGTGGGCTATATGCTTTATCCCTACTTTGGCGGAGATGAACTGGCTCCGCATCTGTTTCATATTTTTATCAAGCCTTTGTAATTACCGGCCAAAATCATTCTTAACTACCTGCTCACTGTCTACAGACAATCACTTTTTACATAGGCATAACTCTTAAAGAAGTTCATTTGCATTAAATTGTGTTAACGAATGCGGGCACATACATGAACTAATTTTCAAGGTTAACAGCGTACACTAAACTTACTTCGTGTAATTTGATCCAATTCGTATAATAACTCAACTTAACGAAGAACAACCTATGCGTAACCTATTACTCGGTGTTTTTGCACTAGCGTCTTTTTTGCTTACGGGAGCACAGGATTTTTACAGGAACTCGCCTGAAGCACGCCATTGGGTAGACAGCACTTTTAATACATTAAGCCCAGAGCAAAAGATAGCACAGCTAATGATCATCAGGGCGCATAGTAATTTGGGACAGGATCATGTGAACGAGGTTACGGACCTCATTAATAAGTATAATATTGGCGGATTGTGTTTTTTCCAAGGCGGCCCGGTAAGACAGGCTAAACTCACTAACTATTATCAAAGTATTGCCAAGACGCCGTTAATGGTTTGTATTGACGGAGAATGGGGATTAGGTATGCGGCTCGATAGTGTGATTAATTATCCCCGGCAATTAATGATGGGTGCTGTTCCAAATGCAGAGCTTGTTTACCAGTTTGGAAAAGCCGTAGGTGAACAATGCAAAAGAATTGGTGTAACTGTTAATTATGCACCGGATATCGATATCAATAATAACCCGCAGAACCCTGTTATCAATGACAGGAGTTTTGGTGAAGACAAATATAAAGTTGCGTTGTTCGGTACCCAGTACATGAAGGGAATGCAGGAAGTGGGAGTGATGGCATGCGCAAAACATTTCCCTGGCCATGGCGATGTGGCTGTTGATTCGCATCTTGATTTACCTGTGATCAATAAATCCCGGGCGCAGTTAGATGCGCTTGAATTATATCCTTTCCGCGAATTAATTAAGCAGGGAGTAGGAAGTATGATGATCGCTCATTTATATGTTCCGTCTATCGATCCAACGCCTAACCAGGCAACATCCTTATCCAGGAAAACCGTGACCGGATTGCTAAGAGAAGAACTGGGTTATTCCGGCCTTACGTTTACAGATGCGCTGGAAATGCAGGGCGTAGCAAAATATTATCCTGCGGGAGAAGCCGCAGTACAATCACTCATCGCCGGTAATGATATGTTATGTCTTCCGGGAGATGTTCCAGGAAGCATAGAAAAAGTTTTAGCGGCTATTAAAGCAGGCAAGCTTTCTCAAAATGCTATCGATGATAAAGTGAAAAAAGAATTACTGGTGAAATATAATCTCGGGCTTAGTCACTACAAGCCGGTTGAAATAAACGGTATTACCAGTGATCTTAATAAACATACGCTGGCTCTTAAACAGGAGCTTGCAAAAAACGCACTCACTTTATTAAAGAATACAAACAGCAATTTATTTCCGTTATCAAGAAAAAAGAAGATCGCTTACATAGGTGTTGGTACTGATATAAGAAAACCGAATGCGTTTGCGAATCGCTTAAAAGAAGATTACAATGCTGATGTGTATACCTGGGATTATAAAAGAGACCTGGGTACATTGCCAATGACACTTGCTACGATCAAAGACAAAAATTATGATGCGGTAGTACTGGGTGTACATAACTACAGCAGGAGACCCGCTAATAATTATGGTCTTTCTTATGCATCGATAGACCTGATCAACCAGCTTCAGCAAATCGCTCCAACACTCACTTTTATATTTGGTAATCCATATGCCATTAGCAATTTTAATGAAGCGGGTAATTTGATCGCTGCTTATGAAGATGATGAGATAACACAAAGTGTTGCAGTTGATATGTTAGAAGGAAAAGTGGTGCCCGAAGGAGAATTGCCGGTAACTGTGAATCAATATCTTTCGTTTGGAACCGGCATAAAATATCATTCCTACTTTCCAAAAGTGGATCCTGAAATTGTTGGTATGAGCAGTGAAAAACTTCGAAAAATAGATGACATAGTTGCAGCGGCAATAAAGAATAAAGCTATGCCGGGTGCTGTGGTACTGGCTGCTAAAGATGGTAAAGTGTTTTTTGAAAAAGCATATGGTACAGTAAGCATTACAAGTGATCAGCCGGTTACAACGGATATGGCTTATGATCTTGCTTCAGTAACTAAAGTTTCAGCGACCACGCCAAGCATTATGAAGTTGTATGAAGAAGGAAAACTGGATCTTGATAAAACTTTAGGTGATTATCTCCCATGGACCAGAGGTTCTGATAAAGCGCCATTAAAGATCAGGGATGTATTATTGCATGAAGCCGGGCTTGTTGCCTACATTCCTTTTTATAATAAAACACTCGACTCAAAAGGAATTCCAAAACCAGAATATTACCAGTCAGAACCATCAGATCGTTTCCCAATCCGTGTGGCAGAAAATCTCTACCTGCGTTCTGATTACCAGGATACGATGTATAAAACCATACTGGAAAGTAAACTGGGGCCTGCGCATAAATATGTATACAGCGATAATGATTTTATTTTTCTTGCAAAGGTAGTTGAAGCCATTTCGGGCATGCCTGTGAATGAATATGCGAAGAAGAACTTTTACGACCCGTTAAATATGTCATCTACCGGTTTTCTTCCGAGACAGCATTTACCGCTTAACCAGATTGCTCCAACGGAGACTGAAAAAACTTTCCGGGTTCAAACACTGAGAGGTGATGTGCATGATCCGGGAGCTGCATTATTTGGAGGAGTAGCCGGCCATGCAGGTCTATTCAGTAATGCATACGACCTTGCGCAATTATATCAAATGATCCTCAACGGTGGGGAAATGAATGGCATGCGGTTCCTGAAAAAAGAAACAATTGATCTTTTCACAGCGTATAATAGCGATATCAGTCGAAGGGGACTTGGGTATGATAAACCTGAAAAGGACAATGCTACAAGGAAGGAGCCATATCCGAGTGCCAGTGCATCACCCGCAACGTTTGGCCATACGGGTTTTACCGGAACCTGCGTTTGGGTAGATCCTAAATATAATATCGTTTATATTTTTCTCTCTAACAGGGTAAATGAGGAAGGGGATGACCAGAATAACCTTGGAAGACAAAACATACGGCCTAAAATACAGGAAGCCATTTATGACGCGTTGATTAACCGCTAGAATTTAGGTTGCATTTTAAATTTTGAATGTTGAATGACTTCTGGCTGTGTGAGGCTTTTGTCCAATACATGCCGACAGCAGGAAACTCAGGCCATTCATCATTCATCATATAAAATTCAACATAAGTTATTGTTATCTTCAGGCATCAAAACCCAAACTATGCGTATTGCACTTAAAGACTGTTTAACCCCTCTGTTGGTTGTCCTTATTTTTTCTTCCTGTAAAAATGCTGCTAATAAAGTAGCTGTTCATATTCCTAAAAATGCTTCTGTAGTTTTTGCAGTGAATGCAAAGTCGATGGCCAATAAATTAATGGCAAGTAATTTAAGCCTGGATTCGCTGGTAAGTGCGTTCCATGATTCTTCTTCTGCGGACAACGCTAAAGGGATGATGGCAACCTGGGAAGAATTGAAAAACTCCGGGGTGGACTGGGAAAATAATGTTTATTTTTTTGTGAGTCAGCAGGGTTCTATTATGGAAGGCCAGCATTCAACTGAAGGAGTGCTCGCCGGGATGAAAGATCAAAAAGCATTCGAGGCATTGTTGCTGAAACATAAGAAAGATCTCAAAATACAAAAAGCGGATAAATATAGCTATACGGTTTCGGGTCAGCATATCATTGGCTGGAACAACGACCTGGTGATCGCAATCGCCACAACTTCTAATAATGGTATGCCGGGCATGGGCAGGATGAGGAACGATAGCACTGAAAGTGATTCCATGAGAATGGATACAACGCATAAAAAACCAGTTGAAACGGTAGATCCGGTGCAGGAACTGGCGTCTCTTTTCAACCAGAAGTCAGAAGATGCGGTTACTTCAATAGATATTTTTAATGATCTCAATAAAAAAGAAAGCGACATTAAAATGTTTACCAGCAGCGCCTCATTAACTGCTATGCCAATGATGGGTTTTGGTAATCTTGCTGATCTTTTGAAAAATACATATACGGCCGGAACGATCAATTTTAATGACGGAGAGATAAAAGGCGATTTCGATCAATATATCAACAAAGATGTACAGTCTATCCTTGAAAAGCATACTGCAAAAACAGTAAGTACAGATTTGCTGAATCATTATCCATCAAACAATATTAATGCCTTCGCTTTGTTTTCTTTTGATCCGAAAATTTTACTTGACATATTAAAGTTTACAGGGTTTGATAAAACAGCCGATCAATGGCTGATGAAAAATTATGGCGTGCAAACTGCTGATGTTGCCAATTCGTTCAGCGGCGATTTTGCTGTTGTTGTTTCAGACATTGGCATGAAAGAGCAGAGTATTCCCGGTATGCCTCAAATGCATATGAAATTACCCTCAGTTAAATTTTTGGTTGTTGCAAAAACAGGCGATAAAGCTGCTTTAAATAAATTAGGTTCGGCGCTTGAGCAAAAGAAATTAGTTCAAAAGAAAGGGAATGATTTTGTGTTCGACACAAAAATGCATATGGAGAATAACCAGAATGGAAAAATGGAAAAACACGATATGTCGCTGGGATATGAACTAACACTCGGCCAGGATTATATTCTTGGAGGAATGGATTCGTCTGTCGTTGCTAATTACCCCACAACGAACTCACCAAAAACCTTTCCAAAAGAAGTGAATGATATTTTAAAGAATAATGCTGCTGCGGGTTACGTAAATATTCAGCCGTTGGTGCAAATGTTTTCATCAATGGATAGCTCAAATGAAACCGCGGCCAGGGCACAACAGGTTTTTAAAGATGCTCTTTTCTATACCAGCAACTACAAAGGAAATACGGCGCATTCTGAAATGAGGCTAAGATTGATTAACGAAAAACAGAATAGCCTGGCAAGCATTTACCAGTTGGTATTAAATGCTGCACAGGAACAGAAAAAGCGGAGAGAACTTTATCGCAGCATGCCCGGGGTAAGCGATTCTGCCACCGCACCGCATGTTAGTCACTAAGAATGACATATGACGATAAGCCTGGAAAATGTTTTACCAATACCACTGGCCGATAAGCCTGCGGTTTCCAATTCTGAGATATGGAACAGACAGATAGTTTTTAATCAATCAGAATGGATTAAAATAAAAGCACCGAGTGGTACCGGTAAAACTACTTTCATTCATATTTTATATCATCTCCGGCAGGATTATAAAGGAAAGGTTTTGGCTGATGGAAATGCTGTTGTTGATTTTTCCAGCCAGGAATTATCCACCCTTAGACAGCAGGCTTTAAGTATTGTTTTCCAGGACATGAAGCTTTTTCCTCAATTAACGGCCAAAGAAAATATTCAATTAAATCGTGTGCTGCCTTCTTCTACTTATTATGGAGAAGAAGTGATCGAAGAAATGGCAGAACGATTAGGGATCACTCATATACTTAATCAAAAAGCAGGGATCTGCAGCTATGGAGAACAACAGCGAATCGCTATCATCCGGGCCCTTGTGCAGCCTTTTAACTGGCTTTTGCTGGATGAACCCTTTAGCCATCTCGATAAAAAGAATGCAGCAGCAGCAGCCCAATTAATTTCTTCCGAGTGTACAAAAAGAAGTGCAGGTTTTATTTTGCTTGACCTGGAAGATGATACTTATTTTTCTTACCACAGGCAATTACAATTGTAATTATGCTGAACGAGTTACTTAAGAAATTGATCAAAACTGCTTCAGGCAGGTTCAGGTTTTATTTTTCATTAGCGGGTATGTCTGTAGCCGTAATACTGATACTACTCGCAGTGCAATTACAGGTGAATTTCAATTCGCTTTTGTATAATAAATCTAACCAGGACAGCATTGCTAATTTTTTAGTGGTCAGCAAAAACATGCAGTCCGGCAATACTAATTTAACTGAACAGGATATTGCTGAATTAAGAAAACAATCTTTTATCCAGGCCGTTGGGTTATTAACGCCAGCAAATTTTAAAGTGTCTGCACAAAGCGTCTCTCAAAATTTCCCACTGTATACCGATCTTTTTTTGGAAGCAGTCCCTGACCAATTTTTAGATGTAAATAATGAAAACTGGAAATGGAACAATTCTACCAGTTTTGTACCTATCATTATTCCGAACAGTTTTTTAGATATGTATAATTTTGGATTTGCTATTTCTCAGGGTACTCCGCAATTAACTAAAAGAGCGATTACAGCCATTCCGATTCAACTCAATTTTACAGGCGGGTTAAAAAAGGAAAATTATCCAGCCAGGATTATAGGTTTTAGCGACAGGGTATCATCCGTTTTGGTGCCGCAGGCGTTTATGGATTGGGCCAACCAGCGGTTTGGCAGCGGAAGTATAAAAGCTACCCGGGTAATTATTCAAACAAAAGATCCCGGAAGTCCGCAACTGGTAAATTATTTAAAGCAGCACGATTTAACAACAGACACCGATAGAACCAGGTTCAGCAAGTACCGCCAAATTGTAAATGCGGTTGTAAATGCATCCTGGATCAGCGGGGGAATTATGTTCTTATTTGCCTTGCTCGTGTTTACTTTGTTTATCCAGTTAACGATTGCAAGCTGCAGAGAAGAGATTGTATTGCTGGTTACATTAGGAGCAGCTCCCAAACAACTCCAAAGATTCCTGCTGAAGCGTTTTTATCCCGTTAATATTTGTATAGTATTGGTTGCGCTGATGATATTATCAGCCGGGCAATTTTTTCTTTCGAAGCGACTAGTGGAGCAATCTATGTTCATAGATAAAACCCTTTCAATTTATACGATTGCAGTCGCTATTATTTTATTAGTTCTTTTGTGGATGGTTAATTATTCATCCATAAAAAAAGCCCTTCGCACCAAATAGATGTTCCTTCTCAAAAAGTTTTATAGTTAATTGAAGTGTTCTTCCGGCTTCTTAAAATAATTATAAATGACATTGCGTATTCGCAAAAAAAGCGTGCAGTGTAGTATCTTTATAGCTATAATTCACCAAAGAAAAGGAGGTATTCATGTCTACAGATCATTCATGGAAGCCTTCGGTTAGTATCGCCTAACCGGGCCACCCCATTAAAAATAATCTGCTGGTAAAACCAGGGAGCCGCTAACAATTGTTAGTGGCTTTTATTTTTTTTGTGAAAAATTTCTGTTTTAAATATTTGTAATCTAACTTCACGGCGCTTGTACAAAAAAAAGCCCCCTGTAAAAACAGCGGGCGTCTAACGATTGCTTGCCATATGAAAGAGTTATAAACTCGGTTTTGCGCTGGTTATCACAGCTTAACTTTTTTCGAATGTGCGTCTAACGATTCTTTTTCCTCTCTAACGATTGCTTCCGTATGATTAACTCATTCTTGCATAACAAATGTAGAATGGACGGCGTTATATTGCTGACCAAATATTAAGGCGTTTAATTACGGCTACAATTCAAAAAAATTGTTAAAGACCTTGATAATGCTGCATTTGAGAAGAATTCTTACATTATGTCCAACCGATTTTCTGATATATTATTTCAATTAATTCATTCCTTGGAAAAGTCGGAAAAGAGGCATTTTAAACTTTATATCAAACGAAGCTCTGCTAACGAGGACCTGAAAATCATTCATCTTTTCGATGCTCTTGATAAATTACCGGAATACGACGAGAAACTTCTTTTAAAAAAATTGCCGGGCATCGAGAAGCGCCAGTTATCTAATCTCAAAACACATTTATACAAACAGGTGCTCGCCAGTTTGCGTTTATTGAAAAGTTCAGACAGCATCGACCTGCAGTTGCATGAGCAGTTAGATTATGCACGGATACTTTACAATAAAGGATTGTATCACCAGAGTCTTAAAATATTAGAGAAGGTAAAAGAAATGGCGGTGGCTTATAACCAGGATACTTTTTTAATACAGGTTATCTCTCTTGAAAAGAAAATTGAAACGCTTCACATTACCCGCAGTATGGAAGACAGGCCAGACAGGTTAACTACGGAAGCAAATGAAATTAATGAGAGGCGAACTGTTATTACACATCTGTCTAACCTCGCCCTGCAATTATATAGCTGGTACGTTAAGAATGGCCATGCAAGAAATGAAGAAGAAGAAAAAGTGGTGATTGAATATTTTAAAAAGGAACTACCCGGGAATGCAGAGCAGCTCACAGGTTTTTATGAACGCTTATACCTGTGCCAGAGTTATTGCTGGTATTCATTTATACGGCAAGACTTTTTAACCTACTACCGGTATGCCCAAAAATGGATCAATCTTTTTGAGGAACAGCCATTAATGATCAGCGTTGAAACGGGCCATTATATAAAAGGCATGCATAATTTGCTGAATGCTCATTTTGATCTGCGTAATTACCGACAGTTTGAAACAGATATTAAACGACTGGAAGAATTTGCAGATTCTGATATCGCAAACAAGCACGATAATTTTAAAGTTCAAACCTTTACTTATTTATACACTGCTAAAGTGAACCAATGTTTTATGCTCGGCAGTTTTAAAGAAGGGCTTGCGCTGGTTCCGGTTATAGAAAATAAGCTGGAAGAATATTCACTCTATCTCGACAGGCATCGTGTGCTGGTCTTCAATTATAAAATTGCCATGCTATATTTCGGCAGTGGGGATTACAGTACGTGTATCGATTACCTGCAACGGATCATCAACGATAATGTGGACCTGCGTTACGATATACAATGTTATGCCCGTGTGCTGCACCTGATGGCACATTATGAATTGGGTAATTTTGAAATCATCGAATCACTGATAAGATCTGTTTATCGTTTTATGGCGAAGATGGGTAACCTTACTGTTGTGGAAGAAGAGATGTTTAAATTTTTGCGCAATTCATTCCTTATATCAAGACATAAATTAAAACAGGAGCTGGAGAAGTTTTTGGATAAGATCAAGCATTTTGAAAAGAGCCGCTTTGAAACAAGGGCATTTGCTTACCTGGATGTTATTTCGTGGGTAGAAAGTAAGGTTTATCAAAAGCCTATGAGCGAAGTGATAAAAGGGAAATACTTAGCAAGCAGGAGAAGTTCCTCGGTCAAACAAACAAGCACGACTAAAACTAAAGTGGCATAGGCTGAGCACGGACCGCATAATATATTTATCGAAATAATATAATATGCCTGTTATTTCTATGTTTTACGGTCTTATCATATCAATGTATTTTTAGGACACAAAGCAGCATAACCTGCCTCACATTCATGTAAGATTCGGAGAAAAGAAAGCAATATATTCTATTCCGGAAGGGAACTTGCTGGATGGTTTTTTGCCTTCAAATAAAGAGAGATTAATTTTGGCATGGATAGAAATTCATAAAGAAGATTTAATGGCTGATTGGGAATTAGCAGTAACAGGTGAAAGTATTTTTAAAATTGATCCGTTAAAATAAATTATGAATCCCGATATCAAACAGGTTCATGTAACTAAGGAGAAAAAGTTATTACTCATTTTTGAAAACGGAGAAATAAAATTTTTTGACCTAAATCCTTACTTAAAATACAGGGTATATAAGCCATTAGCAGATGAGCAGTTTTTGAAAAAGGCGTATGTTTTTAACGGAACGGTTTGCTGGAATGATGAAATTGATTTCGCTCCGGATACTTTATATCTTGAAAGTGAATACACAAAAGAAGCAGAGATATTAAAGTTGATTTGCGATGCAATGGATCAGAAAAGATTAATTAAATTTTTTTACAAAAATATAGGCAAGCATAAGGAAGAATTTAGAATACTAGAACCTTATATGTTGATTCTGTATATAGAAGATAGAAGAATCGAAGTGACTGGCTGGCTTCACCCAACTCCTGAACAATTGGAAGAAATCTTAAATAATCCAAAATACAAAGATAAGGACGATCGCTACAGGCATTATACTATATCCAACATAGATTTTGATACCGTTGAAAAATTAGAAGAGGTCTTTAATGAAATCAAGGCGGCTAAAAAAATCATTGAACAAACTACAAAGTCAGAAATAATTCACAGAGTTTATTTTGAGAGTTTTTAATAACATGATGATTAACCGCTACACTTCATACAAGTAATACGGGCATTTATATCCGGCCTTCGCCAATATCTGTTTTGCGACATTAAATATCTTTACTCCCTCAACTTCTCCTTCCAGCGAACCACCATGTGCGTGACCATGAAACGCCGCTGTTACATTTCTTCTGGTAAGCGGCTCTGCCAAACGTGAGCATCCAAGAAATGGATATATGGCTTCGGGTTCACCGATAACGGTTGAACTTACAGGCGAGTAATGCATCACTACGATTTTTTTTATTCCATCATGCTCCTGGTCCAGCCTTGCCAGTGCTCTGTCCAGGTGAAGTGCTTCATCTACTGCTTCCTGTACAAATGCTTTCATTGCTCCTTCACCAAACATAGAAAGCATGTGGTTATCGAAGCCACCGCCAAACCCTTTTACGCCGGCGAATCCAATATTATTAATTACAATCGCTTCACCATCTAAAATATGAACCTGGTCGTTCTGCACCATTTGTCGTATTAATTTGTGGCGACCTTTTTCATAATCATGATTGCCTAAAACAGCGATAACAGGTATGGTGCAAGATTTTAATTCTTCTGCCAGCACCTGTGCCTCACTTTCATCCCCTGTATCTGTAAGGTCGCCACAGATCAATAAAATATCTGCTTCCATAGAAACCTCTTTGAAAAATCCGACCCATTTTCCTTTATCAGTTTCCCGCACGTGAATATCTGCGACGGCTGCAATTTTTACTTTTTTTAATTCCACTTATACAGTTTTTATGGTGGTTACCTTATAATCCCACTCTTTAATATCTATTGCATATTGCGTTTGGTCTATTACAGGTCCCCGGCAAACTTTTTCAATAGGTGATGGCAAATCATATTGTTCATGAGCTCTTTTCATAAGATCGTCAAACAACCACTTAGGAATTATTTCGCGGTATTCAGAAGGATAAACAAACTGGAACATCAATATCGCAGATAATAACAAGTGCCAGTGCTGATCAAACCGGGATAACAACCTTTTCCAGTCCATCTTTTTCCCGTATTTCATTATGATATGGTTTACATCGGCCCCATCAAACCGTTCCCTGTTCTGCACATATATTTTACACCAGACTAATTCTTCAGGCGGTATCAATTTAATATTTACTCCTTCAAATTCAGCTTGGGTCGCATGATCATACCAGGTATCATCTACCCGGCAAATATTATTGACCGTATCAAAAATGACATCAATAAAATATTCACCTTTGAACGCTTTGGCGAGCCACCGTACATCGGTTAGTTGGGTCTCATATCCTTTAGCGGCAAAACATTTTAAAATAGCCGGGTATTCACTGGCTTTACAAAACACATCAAGATCTTTCGTATCCCGGTAAATTCCTGTATAATGAAACATAGAAAATGCTCCGCCAATCATGAATTGTGTATTTGTAGCATTTAAAGTCTCAAGAGCTTCTTTATAAAATGCATGCGCTTCTTTTCGCTGTTCTGCTGTTTCGATCATGTGGATATTTGAAACAAAATGGTTGCCAAAAGATTATGCGCTATTCACATAGGGTGATGCAATTTTGCCTGCGATTCCAAATCCTTTGTATTTTTAGTTTCTAACTACCTCACATGAAGAAAATATTACTGCTTGTAACCTTTAGTTATTCAGTTGCATTAAATGCGCAAACCATCATTCAAAAAGATCCCGAGATCGAGCAAATGGTCAAAGAAGTTTCACCGGATTCTTTGTCGGCTTATATTAAGCAACTGGTTAGTTATGGTACAAGAAATACGCTTAGTACACAAACAAATCCTTCCCGTGGAATAGGGGCCGCAAGAAACTGGATCCTCAGCAAATTCAATCAATGGGCAAAACAATCGGGAAGATTAACAGCAATTATTGACACCACCACTTACCAGCCCGACGGCAGAAGAGTTGACCTTCCTATTAACCTGGGAAATGTTGTGGCAACTTTAAAGGGAACGGATCCCAATGATAACCGCATTTTTATTATCAGCGGTCACATGGATAATATGCGCACTAATGTGATGGATCGCGAAAACGATGCGCCCGGTGCTAATGATGATGGCAGCGGAACAGCCGCTGTAATGGAGTGTGCAAGAATTATGAGTAAACATTCTTTTCCTGCTACCATCATTTTTATCACTGTTGCAGGCGAGGAGCAGGGTTTACTTGGCGCCAATTTTATGGCTGATAAATCAAAAAAGCAAAACCTTAATATAGAAGCAGTGCTTAACAATGATATCATGGGAAGCAACAATAGCAGTGAGACAAATATCATCGATAATACGAGGATACGGGTTTTTAGTGAGGGATTATCGGTGCTTGATACAGGAAGAGCGCTTACGAATATCCGCAATTTGGGTTTAGAGAATGATGGTAAAGCAAGACAGCTTGCCCGTTATGTAAAAGAAACAGGAGAGAGATATGTGCCCAATCTGGAAGTTGTGATGATCTATCGCAATGATCGTTTTTTACGAGGCGGCGACCACTCACCTTATGTTCAGCGTGGTTACGCTGCTGTTCGTTTTACAGAAATGAATGAGAACTATTACCACCAACACCAGGATGTGAGAATGGAGAATGGAATTCAGTACGGTGATCTTCCGCAGTTTATGGACTTTGAATATCTAAGAAAGAACACTGCAATGAATTTATCCAATCTTGCCAATCTTGCTAAAGCACCTTCAATGCCTGAAGCGGTAACCATTGAAGTAAGGAAATTATCTAACTACACTTCATTAAGCTGGAAAGCGCCTAAATCAGGAAAGGTAAAAGGATATTATGTAATGATGCGGGAAACGACCAGCCCGGTATGGCAAAAGAAATTTTTTACAACAGACCTTACTATGTCATTACCCTATTCCAAGGATAATTATTTTTTCGCTGTTCAGTCTGTTAGTGATTCGGGAAATGAGAGCCTGGCTGTTGTCCCAATTGTAGGGCGTTAGCATGAAGTTTGAATTGTATTCTGATTTTGGGATTGAGAGATTTCGTGATTTGTTGTAAATCAAAAAATTTCTCAATCCCAAAATCAGAAATATTTTTATGAAATGGCTTTTGTGTGTATGGATAAGTATGGGGGGGTATGAGCATAGCGAGTAATAAAATGGGTTCTGCAAGTAAAAAACTTGGAGCTGAGACTTTGCAGAATGTTGCTTACGGCAGCGATCCATTTCAAAAGATGGATGTTTATTTACCTGCTGGGCGTTCACAAGAAACTACACCCGTTCTTTTATTGCTGCACGGCGGTGGGTGGATTGGTGGTGATAAAAGAGACTTTCAATCCGCGGTAGATTATTTTAAATTGAATCTGCCCCATTTCGCGATAGTGAATATTAATTACCGCCTCGCTACTTTAAATGCACAAAACTTATGGCCCACGCAAATTGATGATGCCAAGAAGGCGGTCGCTTTTATTGATCAGAAATCTGGCGAATACCAAATTAATAATGAACAGTTAGCAGTAGCCGGAGCGAGTGCAGGCGCACACCTTGCTTTGCTGCTGGCCTACAGGTATAACCATGAAAATAAAATTAAAGCGGCAATTGATTTATTCGGACCAACTGATCTGGTGTCGTTGTATAATAATTCGGGCAACAATAATTATCCGATGTTATTATCACTTTTTTTAAAGGGTTCACCTGTATCTAATCCTAAAAATTACGAAACAGCCAGTCCTGTATCAGCCATAACAAAAAATTCTCCGCCCACTTTAATTCTTCATGGGAGTGATGACAGAACCGTTCCTGTTTCTCAAAGTGAAAGGCTGCACGCCGTACTTAATTCATTCAATGTAAAGAATCAATTGATTGTTTACCCGGGAGAAAGACATGGATGGTATGGAAGAAATTTGACAGACACTTATAATAAAATGCTAGCTTTCCTGAAGGAAAATTTGAATGATGAACCTGGTATGGACCTGCAAAAAGTTCGGTGATCTTACTCCTTCCGAACTATATGATATTATCCGTTTGCGAAATGAAGTGTTTGTTGTGGAACAGAATTGTGTTTTCCAGGACGCGGATAATAAAGATCTTCTGTGCTTTCACCTGAGTGGTTATAAGGGAAGCAATCTCGTTGCGTATACAAGGCTCGTACCTCCTGGTATTGCATATAATGAGGCGTCTATCGGGAGGGTAGTTACCAGTCCCGCACACAGAAAATCGGGGTATGGTAAAAGGTTAATGGAAGTTTCAATAACCGTTTGCGAAGAGCTATTTGGCAGCGGGCCGATCAAGATCGGTGCCCAGTTATATCTTGAAAAATTTTATAATAGTTTAGGTTTTAAACGTGTTGGTGATATTTATGATGAAGACGGGATCGATCATATTTACATGATTCGAAACGGTTCAAAAAAAGTCGCATCTTCTAAAACCGGCAATAAAAAAAGCGCAAAGAAAGTATCTTAACCTCTTTGCCCTTTTTTTAAAACGTAATGCTATTTCACTTCTTTCAATAATTCTTTTACTGCAGCTTCGAGTTGCTGATCCATTCCTTTGTTCACTTTATCATATTCATTCATCACTTTAATATCTGGTTCTGTTTGATGATTCTCCAGGTACTGACCCTGCATATTCTTAACGCCCAGCGGCGGTACTCCCCAACGGATGGTGTTATCCTGTAAACTTTCCCATCCCGCAAAAGTACAAGTGCCAGGCACAGGCATGCCGACCAGCTTACCCAGTTTTAGATCAACATAGCTAAAAGCAAAACAATGTCCATCACTGTAATTTGCTTCACCTGCAATAGCGATCGAAGGTTTTGTCCATCTGAAAGTGGGTTCAAATGCAACCTGTCTTTTATCTGTCGTGTATTCTAAAAAACGCTGACCACTTAAGAACATTGCAAGATCTGCAACAAGGTCGCCGCCACCGTTAAAGCGTGTATCAATAACAATCGCTTTTTTATTCGCGTATTTACCCATTACGTCTTCATAAGCGGTTCTGTAAGCGGCATCATTCATACCCGGTAAATGAATATATCCCAACTGACCGTTACTTAATTTTTCGACTTCATCCTGGTTGCGTCTTACCCAGCGTTTATATAACAAAACATTTTCTTCACCAGTACTTATTGGCTTTACAATGATCTCTCTGCGGTTATTTGTTACTGGATCGAGTACCGTGATCAATGTATTTTTTCCTGCCTTGCGATTTAAGAATTGCGGAAGATCTTTATCAGGTGAAACTAATTCTCCATCGATCTGTTCAATGATCTGCCCTTTAGCAATGTTATAACCTGCTTTATCAAGCGGACCTTCTTTTATCACTTCTTCTACTTTTACACCGCTGCCATTATAAGACGGGTCATAAAAAATGCCCAGTGAAGCAGTTGCATCACCAGTTTGAGAGAAAGCAGCATAAGAAGCACCACTGTGCGAAACATTTAATTCACCCAGCAGTTCACTCAGCATTTCGGCGAAATCATAATTATCACCGAGGTGAGGAATATATTTTTCGTAATCTGCTTTCAGGTCATCCCATTTTGCGCCGTGATATCCCGCGGTATAAAAAGTTTGTTTTGTTCTTCTCCATACATGTTCAAACATAAATTGTCTTTCGGCTGCAACATCAAGATTCATTTCACTATTAATAGCAATGTTATCCTGTTTAGACGTTGCCGGATCAACCTTTAATATTCTGCCATCAGCAAGCAGGAAAATATTTTTTTGATCCTTGTCCCATTCCATGCTGGCGCTCGTTGCATTTAAAAGGATAAGTTGTTTAGTTTCTTTAGTTCTCAGATTGGTGGTCCATAAATTATATCCTTTTTCAAATTTTGCGAGGTAATAAAGCGTCTCTGCATCTTTGGATATTAAGGCATCTGCCAGCGAGGAAGAATGAATGGTCAATTTCGCTTTGCGATATTTCAGGTTGTCCCAGTCAATTGTAAGCAGTGAATCTTTTTTATTTTTATTTTTTGATGTATCTGCTTTAGCAGTTTTGTCGTCCTGCTCTTTTAAAAGAGCCGCTTCATCTTTAGTTAGTTTAAAACGATCGAATGCATCTTGTGTAAGAAAGACTGCGTATGCATCCTGTTGCCTGCTGCCGCTGTTGGCATAACTTCTTAAACCATCACGGTTACTGAACCACATTAGCATTTTTCCTCCGGCCATCCATTTAGGCTCAGAATCCTGGTAACCATTTTCTGTAAGGTTAATGATCTTGCTTTTACCATCTGCAGATATCAATCCAATCTCATCATTGCTAACTCCTTCTTCATTATACTGGAAAGCAATCCATTTACTATCGGGACTCCACGTAAAATACTGGTCATTATCACCCATAGAAAAAAGATCTTTATCAGTAAGAATAGTTCTTACCTGCTTAGAAGCGATATTGTATATTTTAAGTGTGTTGCGGTTTTCTATAAAAGCTATTTCTTTTCCATCAGGCGAATACTGCGGTTCGTAGTTTTCGTTGTTATTATCAACGACGGGAATTTCTTTTATGACTGTTGAAGCGAAGAAGTAAGGTTCTTCCTTCCTGGTCATTCTTGTTTCATATATTTTCCAGCTTTTGCCTCTTTCGCTGGAATAAAGAAGTGATTTTCCGTCGGGTGAAAAGCTAACTCCTCTTTCCTGTTCAGGTGTATTGGTAATGCGTTTTGTCATTGCACCATCAACAGAAGAAACAAATACTTCACCCCTGAAGATATAAGCTACTTCTTTACCATTAGGAGAAACTGCAAGATCTCTTACATTACCACTCACGGGAACTACCCTTTCATTATTATTCCTTACATCAGCAGTAATAATTACATTTAATTTACGCGGTTCTTCATTTTGTTTTTTTGTATAAAGTTCGCCGTTATAACTAAAGCATAAAGTGCCATCACCAGCCATGCTTAAAAATCTTACAGGATGTTTTTTGAAGGATGTGACTTGTTTTGATGATGATGGATTGTCTAATGAAAGTTTGTATACATTAAAACTACCACCTGTTTCACTTAGGTAATAAAGGGATTTATCGTTGTCAGCAAGAACAGGCGACCTGTCTTCACCATTAAATGTTGTGATCTTAGTATGCTTTTGTGTAGCTGTATTGTACATCCATATATCCCTGGTAATAGCTGACGTATGATGTTTTCTCCAGGTATTTTCTCCGCCTTTTTTATCATGATAAACAAACATATTTCCATCCTTGCTGAATTTTACATCTTCAGCAGGGGTCGTTAATATTTGTTTTACTCTGCCGCCATTTACCGGAACACTGTAAAGTTCAGGTTGTGAGGCTGCCGGGTATTGCCTGTTAGAAGCGAGGTCCATTCTCGCCGCGCCAAATACAATGCTTTTATCGTCGGGAGAAAAATCATAAGGATATTCTGATGCTGAATGATAGGTTAATCTTTTCGCTTCACCCCCGGCAGATGGCATAATATAAATATCGAAATTTCCAAAACGGTCAGAAGCAAATGCTATCCATTTTCCGTCATGGCTCCAGACTGGCATAAAATCATGCGCCTCGTGAAGGGTAAGCGGTATTGCATTTCCCCCATTGGAAGGAACTTTATAGAGATCGCCTTTGTAAGTAAATACTACGGATTTTCCATCGGGTGAGATTGCAGAATAGCGAAGCCATGAAGGACTATCCTGGGCAAAAGACTGCAGGCCTGTGCAAACAGTTAACAACAGAACTATAATTTTTTTCATAATAATCAGGTCGGTTAGGGAGTTGAAGAGAATAAATATAAGCTTGAATTTATTTGTCGCCCATTAATGATACTTATTTTTTATTATAAGTGTTCGGTTTTCAAATGCATTAGTTGCTATCAAAGTAGTATTTGAAGGGTAACCAAGCCTTGCCATCTTGTGCGACAAATAAACATAACATGACACCACAAGAAATTCAAATCATTCGCAACTCTTGGGAGCATGCTAAAAAATTAGGATTTACTGCAGGAGAACTTTTTTATCAAAATTTGTTTGAATATGCTCCTTCAGTCAGGCCGCTTTTTAAAGCTGACATCAAAATGCAGGCTGTTAAGTTGTTAAGCATGATCACCGTAGTGGTTGACCATCTTCATGAGCTGGATGTTATCTCCGGTGATCTTGTAAAACTTGCTGAGCGTCATAATGGATATGGAGCTAAGCCGGAACATTATTCTGCCGTAGGTATATGTCTTATTAAAACTTTAGAGCAAGGGCTGGGTGAAAACTGGAGCGCTGATGCAGAAGCGGCGTGGTTAAAGGCATACGGAATTTTATCTGCTGTGATGATACAGGCACAGGCTGATGCTGTAATAGTGTAACCGTGAATCATCAATCGTGAATCATGACCGTGAATCCTGAATCAGCAATTACAAACTCACAGTGCCAACTTCCAACTTCCAACTTTCAACTGCCAACTAACCTTGTCCTGCTTTTAGTTCCTGTGAGAGAAAGCGAGCCGTATGGCTCGCTTTAATTTTTAGCATTGCCTCCGGGGTTCCTTCATATAAGACTTGTCCGCCACCATCGCCACCTTCGGGACCAATATCAATAATGTGATCAGCAACTTTTATCACATCCATATTGTGTTCAATTACTAGAACTGAATTGCCCCTGTCAACAAGTTTATTTAATACATCCAGCAGGTGCTGAATATCCTGGAAATGCAAACCCGTAGTAGGTTCATCCAAAATATAAAAGGTTTTGCCGGTATCTTTTTTAGCAAGTTCGGTAGCGAGTTTTACCCGCTGCGCCTCACCCCCACTTAATGTAACAGCAGATTGTCCCAGTGTGATATATCCAAGACCTACATCCTGCAACACTTTTATTTTTCGGAAGAGATAAGAAACCGGCTGAAAGAATTCACAAGCTTCATCAACAGACATATTCAATACGTCACTGATCGACTTTCCCTTGTATCTTATTTCAAGTGTTTCGCGGTTATATCTTTTTCCGTTGCATTTTTCGCAATGCACATACACATCCGGTAAAAAATTCATTTCGATCACACGCATGCCTCCACCTTCACACATATCGCATCGGCCCCCTTTCACATTGAAAGAAAAACGCCCCGCATTATAACCACGGATCTTTGCTTCGGGTACCGATGCGTATAAAGTTCTTATCTCTGTAAAGAACCCGCAATAAGTAGCCGGGTTACTTCTTGGCGTTCTGCCAATAGGAGACTGATCGATTTCTATTACTTTATCGATCAGGTCCAGCCCCTCGATCTTTTTGTATGCTAATGGTTTTTGTTTTGAATGATAACAAAAGTTGGAAAGGATAGGGTATAGCGTTTCATTGATCAGTGTGCTTTTTCCGCTTCCGCTAACACCGGTTACTACAATGAACTTCCCTAATGGAAAATCAACAGAAACATTTTTTAAATTATTTCCTGTTACGCCTTTCAGTTTTAAAAATTTGTCATTGCCTTTTCTTCTTTCGACCGGAATTTTTATTTGCTTTTTACCGCTCAGGTATTGCGCAGTATCAGAACCTGAAGCTAAAATTTCCTGTGGTGTACCAGCGGCAACAATATTTCCACCGTATTTACCTGCGGCGGGACCGATATCTACCAAATGATCGGCCGCCATCATAATATCTTTATCATGTTCTACAACCAGTATACTGTTTCCGATGTTGCGAAGGTTCTGCAGTGCCAGTATCAATCGTTGATTATCTCTCTGGTGCAAACCGATGGAAGGTTCATCTAAAATATAAGTAATGCCCTGTAACTGAGAACCGATCTGCGTTGCAAGTCTTATGCGCTGAGATTCTCCGCCGCTTAAAGTTCTTGAAGGACGATTTAATGTGAGATAAGTTAACCCCACATCCAGCAGAAATCCTAAACGTTCTCTTATCTCTTTAAGAATATCTTTTGCAATCGTATTTTGTTTAGTATTCAAACGTGATTCCACACCTTCAAACCACAACATTAATTTATCAAGGTTCAGTTCACTTAACTCTGAAATATTTGTACCATCAATTTTAAACCAAATACTTTCTTTCTTTAACCTGGCGCCATTACATGCAGGGCAGGTTTTTAATTCCATATATTTTTCTGCCCATTCTCTTAAACTTTCAGAACTGCTGCTTCCAGAAAACCAGCGTTTAAGCATTGGAATTATGCCTTCGAATTCAGTTGAGTAAGGAGAACCTACGGTTATTTCATCTACATCTTCCACCTCATTCTCTTCAGCAGTTTCTTTTCCATAAAGGATAACATTTAACTGAGCTTCAGTAAGATCTTTGATAGGTTTATCCAGTTTTATTTTGTTTTTTTTCGCAAGCTGTTCTATGTGCTTGTACATCGCCGCTTCTCTTTCCTCTCCCAACGGGGCAATGCCGCCTTCTTTTATAGATAAATTTTTATCTGGAAGAATAGCATCGAGGCTAGCAGAATAAATGGAACCCAGACCCTTACACGAAGGACATGCGCCATAAGGAGAATTAAACGAAAATGCATTGGGTGAAGGTTCTTCATAACTTAAGCCAGTGTCTTCGCACATGAGGTGTCGTGAATACTGAACTGTTTTGTCAAAATCATTAATGAGCAGGAACATTAAGTCATTGCCCATTTTTAAAGTTTGCTGAACGCTCTGGCTCAACCTTAATTTCATTTCATTCTTCACCTCCATTCTGTCTATCACCACTTCAATATCATGAATCTTATACCTGTCTACCTGCATCTTCGGAACCAGGTCTTTTATTTCTCCGTCTACTCTTACTTTTACGAATCCTT
>JAQBNK010000036.1 GCA_028288595.1 Chitinophagaceae bacterium | reverse complement strand
ATCATACATAATAATTGAAGTGCTTAAAAGCGTTGGTAGAATAATTATAGAATAGAAAATACTGATAGAAAAATGTCGACTTTTTTAACCATTGCTGTAATCGTTTTATTTTTCGTGGTGATCTTTCAGATCGCTAAGGCCAGTGAGTATGTGGCGATATTAAAGGGAGAGGATAACAGCCGCAGACAAAATAATAAGATCAACGGGTTTATGATGGTGGTCTTTCTTCTTTTGGGTCTGATAGGAGTATGGTATTGCAATGATCTTTATTATGATAAGACCTTATTGCCTCATCCGGCAGCAAGCGATCATGGAGAAAAAGTAGATTCCATGCTCTGGATAACACTTTGGATAACGGGTATTACATTCATTATAACACAGGTATTACTCTTCTGGTTCAGTTTCCGCTACCAGGAAAGCAAAACAAGAAAGGTTTATTTCCTTGCGCATAATAATAAACTGGAGTTACTGTGGACAGTTGTTCCTGCTATCGCACTTACTGTTTTGGTGGTGATTGGTTTGAAAAACTGGTTCAAATTTACAAGCGAGGCTCCTGCTAATTCCCAGGTGGTGGAAGTAACCGGAAAACAATTTAACTGGATCTACCGTTATCCGGGTAAAGATGGTGTCTTAGGAAAAAGATATTATAAAGAGATCAACGATGAGAAGGGAAATACACTTGGGCAATTATGGGATGACAAAAATAATTTCGATGATGTTGTTTCCACTGAGGCGTTATATATAGTAAAAGGAAGGCCGGTAAAATTAATTATTGGTTCAAGAGATGTGATCCATGATGTTGGTCTTTCCCATTTCAGGTTAAAAATAGATGCAGTACCAGGAATACCAACTACGATGTGGTTCACGCCGAAATACACAACAAAGGAAATGCAGGAGATTACGGGTAATCCGAATTTTCAGTATGAGCTAAGTTGCGACCAGATGTGCGGTAACTCACACTATTCAATGAGGGGTATCGTTAAAGTGGTAACACAGCCGGAATATGATGAATGGATGGTTAAACAGAAACCTACTTACCTGTCCACGCATCCTGAACTTGACCCGGCGAATCAAAACAAGCCTGCCTCTGCAGACACTACAAAAGGTGCAACTGCAAAACTTGAGGCAAGGCCGTAATTGTGAAAGAGAAAAGAGCTAGCAATAGGGCTGAACAATTTTAAAGATCAATTAAAGACCGATATGAGCAACGAAGCTGTTTTGCATACAGGCACTGGGGAGGTTATACACGATACACATCATGATGGACATCACGATCATCATCAGTCATTCATTTCTAAATATGTGTTTAGCCAGGATCATAAAATGATCGCTAAACAATTCCTGATAACCGGTATGGTGTGGGCCGTGCTGGGAGGTTTGATGTCTGTATTGTTCCGTTTGCAATTAGGATATCCTGATCAAAGTTTTCCAATTCTTGAAACTGTTTTGGGTAAGCATTGGGCGCCGGGCGGGCACATTTCTCCCGAGGCTTATTATGCATTAGTTACCACGCACGGAACAGTACTTGTATTCTTTGTTTTGACGGCAGGATTAAGCGGAACCTTCGCAAACTTTCTTATTCCACTACAGGTTGGTGCAAGAGATATGGCATCTCCCTTCCTGAATATGCTTAGCTACTGGTTCTTTTTTGCAGCAAGCGTTGTAATGCTTTCTTCCATCTTTGTTCAGACCGGTCCTTTTAGTGGTGGGTGGACAGCTTACCCTCCTTTAAGTGCATTAAGAGATGCGTCTCCTGGTTCTAAAACAGGTATGGATCTGTGGTTAATAGCCATGGCATTATTCGTTGTGTCATCATTGCTTGGTGGTCTTAATTATATTTCCACCATTTTGAACATGCGAACCAAGGGAATGAGCATGACGAGGTTGCCGCTAACTATCTGGGCACTGTTCTTTACGGCAATATTGGGAGTATTATCTTTTCCGGTTTTACTATCAGGATTTATCTTGTTGATATTCGACAGGAACTTCGGAACAAGCTTTTACCTGTCAGACATTTTCTTAACCTCAACAAATAAAGCTTTGCCCAATGAAGGCGGAAGTGCAATTTTATACCAGCATCTTTTCTGGTTCCTTGGTCACCCCGAAGTTTATATCATCATATTGCCTTCGATGGGATTGGTTTCAGAAATAATGTCAACAAACGCACGCAAACCAATATTTGGCTACATAGCAATGGTCGGCTCGTTATTCGCAATTGCAGTACTGGCTTTCCTTGTATGGGCGCATCATATGTTCGTAACAGGACTTAATCCATTCCTGGGATCTGTATTCGTATTGCTGACATTATTGATCGCGGTGCCTTCAGCGATAAAAGTTTTTAACTGGCTCACAACTTTGTGGAGAGGGAATATAAGATTCACACCAGGGATGCTTTTTTCTATTGGCTTTGTAAGCATGTTTATCTCTGGTGGGTTAACGGGTATTTGGCTCGGTAATTCGGCGCTTGATGTGCATTTGCATGATACGTATTTTATCATCGCCCACTTTCATATTGTAATGGGTGTGGCCTCTATGTTCGGAATGTTTGCCGGTATTTACCACTGGTATCCTAAAATGTATGGTCGTTACATGAACAATACATTAGGATATGTACATTTTTGGATCACTATAGCAGGGGCTTACCTGATTTTCTGGCCGATGCACTATGAAGGCTTAGCCGGTATGCCACGCCGCTATTATGATTACAGTATCTGGGAAAGCTTTAAGCAGTTTATTGACTTGAACAGGTTCATCAGTACGGTTGCATTAATTGTTTTTGCAGCACAGTTTTTATTCCTGTTCAACTTCTTTTACTCGATATGGAAGGGAAGAAAATTGCGTACACCAAACCCATGGGATTCTAATACACTGGAATGGACTACACCAATTCATGCAGGGCACGGAAACTGGCCGGGAGAAATTCCTGAAGTTCACCGCTGGGCGTATGATTATGGTAAAGACGGAAAAGATTTTATTCCGCAGAATGTTCCGGTAGGTGCAGATGAATCTCAACATTAGTAAGAACAAAAATTTAATAATATAGGTGCCCTGAGAAATCGGGGCATCATTTTTAAAAGAGCCGCTTTTGTGATACAGGTCGCCACAATGGATACAAACACACATACTGATTCTTCCTCTTTAAAACTAGCAGGAAAAGTGAAAGATTATTTCCTGCTGACCAAGTTTACATTAAGCTTTACCGTAGTGTTTTCCTGTGTGATCTGCTACCTGATGGCGCCTAATGTTGTTTTTAACGGCTTGAATATTATTCTTCTTTTTATTGCGGGCATGCTTGTTACAGGCAGCGCAAACGCCATTAACCAGGCTGTTGAAAAAGATACGGATGCTTTAATGAAAAGAACAGCAAAGCGTCCTGTTGCAAGCGGTAGAATGAGCCAGCAGGAAGCACATATTTTTGCTTTTATTACAGGGGCTCTGGGTGTTGGAATGATGTATTATTTTTTCAATTTGCCATCAGCTCTTCTATCAGCATTCAGTTTATTCTTATATGCATTTATTTATACACCGCTAAAAAAAGTAAATTCAATCGCTGTTTTAGTGGGTGCTTTTCCGGGGGCGCTGCCCTGTTTAATTGGCTGGGTTGCGGGAACGGGGATCATAGATCCGTTTGCGGATATTATTGTAAATGGAAACGTGTTTACAAATGCCGGTGGCTGGGCACTATTTGCCATACAGTTCTTATGGCAGTTCCCGCATTTTTGGGCGATTGCATGGGTTGCACATGGCGATTACAGCAAGGCAGGCTTTAAATTATTGCCGGCTGAAAAAGGACCTACGAAGTTTACCGCTATGCAATCTGTTATGTATTCTGTATTGATGATACCGGTTGGCTTGTTGCCTTATTATTATGGCATCAGCGGATCTGTGAGTATGTGGATTTTAATCGCAGCGAATCTTTTTATGGTGGTTCAATGTATTAGATTATATGTGGCGATGGATGTGAAAGCGGCAAGAAGAGTAATGTTCAGCAGTTATATTTATTTACCGATAGTATTGCTGGCATTATTGGGTGATAAAGTTCATTGAAGATAAACCACAAGGATCACAAAGAGAGGGCACAAGGAACGCAAGTCTTTTTCGTATCCTTTGTGTATTTTCTTTGTGTCCTTTGTGGTGGAGAAAGTTCAATAAAGAACAGAACGTTCAAGTGAGTGCTCCCGACCTGCGGTTGGGACAAGCACAACAAACGATGAAGAAAGTTATATAGCCGGGGTAAATAAAAAATTGAAATGATGGATATGGCAGTGAGTAATCAACAAAAAAGCGGGAGGATACATCCGCATAAATTTACCTTATGGGTAGCTATGGGAAGCATTGTAATGATGTTTGCCGGCCTTACCAGCGCATACGTGGTGCGGAGAAGCCAGGCCAACTGGCTTGAATTTTCTTTGCCCAATATATTTATCGCTTCAACCATAGTTATTCTTTTCAGCAGCTTAACCATTCACCTGGCCCTAAAGTCTTTTAAAGCCAGGGAAATGCAGCGGTACAGAACGCTGATAGCTATAACCGCTTTTTTAGGAGTCCTGTTCGCGGTTTTACAATTTATTGGTTTCACAGACTTGCATAAGCAGGGTGTACAATTATTTGGACAGGGAAGTAACCCGTCCGCTTCTTTCCTTGGAATCATCACGGGTTTGCACGTTTTGCATGTTATTGGCGGTGTGATTGCGCTGCTGGTGATATTTTTCGGGGCTTTTTTTTCCAAGACTAAAATTTATAGTCCAACCTCGCTTGAAATTGTGGCCACGTACTGGCATTTTGTAGACATTTTATGGATATACCTGTTTGTGTTTTTTACGTGGATCAGGTAAAAAAGTTGAGTATTATTCACTTATTATGAACATGAGCTAATAAATTTGCGAACGAAATTCTAAGATTCAACATGGTTACAACAACTGCTACAACGGGTACCAAATTGTGGATGGGAGGTAAAAGCCCCTTCAACGTAGAATATGGTAAATTGATGATGTGGTATTTCCTGATGAGCGATGCTTTTACTTTCGGAGCATTCCTGATCTCTTATGGTACCATTCGTTTTTCAAGTGCGGCATGGCCTAATCCAAATGAAGTTTTTCAATCGTTCCCGGGATTAGGAAGTGGTTATCCTTTGTTGTTTGTGAGCCTGATGACATTTATCCTGATCATCAGTTCTGTAACAATGGTGCTTGCAGTGCAGGCAGGTCACAGAATGGATAAGAAAACGGTGGTTACAAATCTTATCCTCACTATTATAGGTGGGCTTGCGTTTTTGAGTTGCCAGGCCTGGGAGTGGACGCACCTTCATCATGAAGGCGCCTGGTGGGGCAGTAATCCTTTTACCAATGCCGATGGAACAAAAGCTTCAACCAA
>JAQBNK010000028.1 GCA_028288595.1 Chitinophagaceae bacterium | reverse complement strand
GAAGGAAGCTCCGTCTGACCACTGGCCATCTTTTCATCATGCTGGGTTTACTGTTTCGCTTTGATATATGCGTTCATGCAAATTATAGACAAGATTTTCACACAAGTGCGGAATATGGCTGAAATTCCGTTCATACTCATGCATATAATTTCATGCTGGTCATACATTATCCGATCCTGATAATTTTTACCTCCATCAAACTAAAAATGCCCTTCAGGTTGTTTTGAAAAGAAATAATTCAATGTTTTCCTTTTAAGAAGCCAATGTCTGAAAAATGCGTTTTTAAACCCTTGTTCAGGTAAATGGTGAATATTACTTTGGGTCTTGTCAAATTAACAAAGATTCGGTTGGTAATCAGGAGGCGTGAAAATTTATTTTAATAGCTAGAAGCTAAAAATATCATTTTAAACTCCAGGGATTCAGTTTTATTAAATTTACCTATTTCATAGACGCCACAAAGAAGGTGGGGCGATTATTCAATGAGTAAAAGACTTGTTACTGAAAACACTTAATTGATTTAATTGAAGACATCATTATGCTCACAAAGCAAAATAGCTTATCTCTCATCCTGGTCTTTTTTAGCTTTTGCTCAAACGGTCAGGATAAGACTATGCATATTGTGGACTCATTGGCAGGGCGCCTTATAAGTAATATCAGGTCACGGGAATTCGAAAAACCAATTATTCTGACTGACAAATCAGTTTATATTTCCAATGAAAATATCTGGTTCAGGGTTTTTGTCCTTCGATCAATTTCAAAAAAATTTTCTTCGGCCAGCAAAAACTTGTTCGTGCAGCTTATAGATGAAAAAGATAGTGTGATATCATCTATGGTACTGGATGCCACAACGGGCCGTCTCGGTGGCAAGTTGACGCTCTCTCAGTCTTTGGCGTCGGGCTACTACTGGCTAAGAGCTTTTACCCAATCGATGGCGGAAGACAAAATCAATTCAGTACCGCTTGTTCCGGTGTATATTATCAACAGTCCTTTTTCCATGGGCATTGAGCAAGAGACTCCCTTTACTAATACTTATTCCGATGATGACATCTCGGTTAAATTTTACCCGGAAGGAAGCTCCATAATTACCGCTGCAAATAGTGTAATTGCTTTTTATATTGGTTCCAAAAACCGAAATAATCCACAACCGCGATATGTGAACGGCTATGTTAAAGACAGCCGGGACTCCATCGTAACACGGTTCACTTCAGATGAACAGGGGCTTGGGAAATTTACCCTCTATTCAGTGAGGAGCAGGAAATATACAGCCCACGTAACATGGCACGGTAAAGACCTCACCTTTGATTTACCATCCTACAATCCTTATGCAAGCCAGCTTGCGATAACAAAATCTGCTGATGGCCAAAGTAAGTTAAGGGTGCTGCTTGAAGATTCGCTCAATCATAAAGCATTTGAAACTTATCTTCTGGGTATTGCCAAAGACAGTCTTTGCTTCATCAGTGTAGGAAGCGGAAGTTATGAACTAGCCTTGCCACAACAAAAATTTCCTGAGGGTACTGCAACTTTTTATTTGTTAGATAACCATCTAAACATTCTCAGTGAAAGAAGCGTTTACTTTAGAAATAATAATTTATTTGTCAAAGCCACCCTTAACGATAGTATCTACAAGAAAAGAGAGAAAGCCAGCCTTTCTGTCTCATTGAAAGACGCCAGGGACCAGGCAGTACCTGCCTCCTTTTCAATCGCAATCGTGGATACTGATTTTACATTTGTTGAAAGCCCTTCAGCAATGATTGCCGCTTATTTTGAAAAGCAATCTCTTGGGAATTTGGATACATGGGATTTTGATAATACAGAAAATCTTAGTGATGAGCAGTTGGATATTTTAATGATTGCCCGCGCGTGTTCATACGCAAGCTTGTTAAAGCAAAATATCCCGTTTACACCGCACGATAATGACAGCTTGCTTTTTATTAAAGGAAAAGCCTTTTATTTAAACCAGAAACCTGCTGCTAAAAAAGTGGCTACACTCCTTCCAAAATCAGGTAACATAGGTTTCATTATTGATACTACGGATACTCAGGGCAAATTCAGGTTTCCTCTCATTGAGTATCCTGATAGCACCCAATTTTTAATACAGATAGCAAACCAGCATGGCAAAGTTGAACAGGTTAAAGTTGTTCTTGACTCAATGGCTTTTCCGGGAATTGCTGGCCCTCCCGCAGAGAAGCAAAAATTCCGCCTGAGCATGGCTATGATCAAAAGATACGTGCGGTTCTATACCGACACATCACTGCCCCGGTGGGATAAACAATTGGAGCCTGTAATCGTAAGAGCAGTGAAAAAAAAAGAGCTAAATTATGATGAGGCCAAACGAATCAGCCAGTTCTCCAAAATAATCACGGCTGAAAAATTTAACAAAGCCGGCGTTAACAGCGTTTCCAATGCTGTCTTGGAAATTCCGGGATTACAACTTATAAACGGATTCGTGAACATCGGGGGGGTTGCAGGGTTCGCCCCGGGTCCACAAACGGAACCAATCATTATTGAAAATGGTGTGCAGGTTTCTTTGTCCTCTTCTGGCAGCACAGGTTCAGGCAGCCCCGTGTTAACTTACTTGAATGCTATAAACCCAAGGGAAATTAGCTTTATAGAAGTATTGACAGGACCAGAAGGTGCTGCCTATGGAATGAGAGGGGGCCACGGGGTGATTCTTATAAATACAAAACAGTCTTTTACCCCGGAAAAAGAAAACACCCTGCTGAAAAGTTTTGTGGTAAGAGGATACTATAATGCCCTGCTCTTTAAGATGCCGGATTATACTAACCCCGTAATCAGTTCAGCCCGCTTTAATGACTTACGGTCTACGCTATACTGGAATGCCATCAGTTTAACTGACCCTGAGGGAAAAATCGAGATCCCTTTTTTTACTTCAGATGTTCCGGGAGTATACAAGGTAAGACTAAGAGGTGTGACCATTCATGGCGATATTATTTCCAAACTACTTACATTTCAAATCAGGTAAACTTAAACCGGCACTACCCGGAATATCCTATCACCAAAGGCCTTACCTGGAAGTGTGTTCTGTTATTGGAAAATTTCTTCTATCTTTTTCGACATTATATTTTCATCTTTTGAACTAAGAATTACCTTCCCGTCTTTGTCTATCAGTACATAAAAAGGCAGGCTCTTAAATCCATACAAAACAGACACGCGGCTCGGTTCGTTTTTATTAGGAAACTCATCAATAGCCTGAGGCCATGGCATTTGTTCTTTATCAAGTGCTTCGTTCCAGTCATTCCAGCTCCTGTCATTCGATACGCCTACAATGTTGAGCCCCTTTGAATGAAACTTTGTATATATTTTCTTCAATTCCGGAATAGCACTGCGACAAGGTGCACACCAACTGGCCCAAAAATCTATTAAAGTATAGCCCTTATTTTCTGAAAGGGTAAATCTGGTTTTGTCCTGCAAAAGCAAAGCGAAATCAGGAGCTAAGCTATTAATTTGTATTTGTTCCAGACTCGCTGCTATCTCCTGGAGTTTTCTATAATAACCGGAAGCATGCGTGGCCGCGGAAAACTTCTGTAAAGTAGACTTTAAATAAGTAAGCGATACATCAGAAGATGATTCATAAAATTCGTTAAAAAGGTAAATGCCTGCTATGGATGCCGGGTATTTATGGATATAATTTTCAATCCACTTTTTTTGTCGCTTCAATATGGATCTGGTTAAAGAATCTATTTGGTTACCGATCTTAAATTCTGACGCGGAATTACCTTTGAAGGATTTTGCTTCATCATTTAATGCAGATATCAAAGCGAAGCTCTTTTTAAAATTCGTTTCCTTTTTATACTTTTCGTAAACATCTGAGAAAGCAGATCCCTGTTCTTTTATTTCCCATATTAGTGCCCATTTGTTATCGCCGCGACCATGATGCTCAGCCCCATTAGTATCTATAGAAAGTGTTATAGTTGCCGGCTCAATAAAAGCCCGGAAAGACCAGTTGCCTGGAATTATGCTAAACAATCTTCGTTCAGGCAAAGAAGTTGTTCCTCTCATGATAAACGCACCCTTCACAATAATGGCACTATCTGCTATACTATTTCCATTATTTGCCAGCATTCGAATGTTACCGGAATCAATTCCTTTTATGTAACCTTTGATGACATATTTGCCTTGCTGAATAAACTGTGCATTTACCTGGGAATTTAAAAAAAATAAAACAATTAATATCTGGGCAATTCTTATCATACAATTCCTGCATTTAAATTTTTGTAATTAATAGTATAAAACCTTGGGCTCACTTATGTAAGATGCAAAAAGTCCGGTTTTTCACAGATCTTAAGACTTGCCTGTTACAAGATGATAAAGATATTCCCGGATAAACAAGCGTATTATTAATCAGGAAGTATTGAATCAATCATTAGGATTTGACCGGATATCGAAGTAAAGAGAAATATTTCTGATCTGCTTTCAGGAAGAGATGCAGTAATAGAAAAAGCACTCGAAGTATTAAGAAATCCAAAACTATCAACAATACATTAATGCACGGCTACCATATCTTTAAAGGAAAGCCTTATAAAGAATTTATCAACTATCAGGCACAATGAAGCTGTTATACTTCAAGCAAGTGTCTCACCTTTTACTTTTTTATTTAATTTACTGTAACTTAACTTCTCTTCTTCAGCCACGGTTTTATTCTTATTTAAATCTTCAGTTATGAGAATTATACTGTGCTTTTCTTTTTTATTTCTTTCCAAAGTAATCTTGCAGTCTCCCGTACTTCTGGTTTTGAATAACATGTCCGGGCAAACTATTTATTATTCTTTTAAAACATTGCGAGACTCCCTCCCTGCAGGAAAGAAAATGGTAATTGATCTTTCACCCGAAAAGATTCCCGGGTATTTTTTTGTGTATTCCAGGGATGCGTCATTTAAAGGTGGAATGAAGCAAAAAAACTTTTGGCTGTTTGCAGATGATGTAAAACGCAGGGAGATAGATGTTACACCTTCAGCAATTAACTTTTGGTCTGCCAAAAGTGAAATGCTTTTAGAAAAGTATATTGTACATAATCCGCGCCGCGATCACATTTTTATCGATAGCCTTTTGCGGGCAAACCAAAACAATGAAGCCGGTGCAGGAATCATCAGGTATTACTTTCTGGATGAAAGAATTCCTGTTGATTCGATTCGTTTGCTGTACAGTAGGTTATCATTCACCGTAAAGCAAGGTAAAGGAGGAAAAGCCATAAGAGATTATATAGCATCAAGGGAAAATACACAAGAAGGAAAAAAAGTAAATGATTTCGCACTTGCAGATACTTCTGGCTCCCTGATACACCTTAACCATATAAAAGCTAATTACATCCTGCTGGATTTTTGGTTCTCAACCTGCGGGCCATGCCTGGCTTCTTTTCCTTCTTTAAAGGTCATATATAATAAGATGCCCCGCAATAAATTTGAAATACTCGGAATTTCAGTAGATGGTTTGAACGAAAAGGAAATGTGGAAAACAACAATAATTAAACAGCAGCTACCGTGGCTAAACCTGCATGATCCTGTTTTTAAAATAGCCAATGGAGTTTTTGCCATTCCCATTTATCCAACACGGGTATTGCTGAATGAAAAAAAAATAATTATAAAATTAAACCCTACTGACGACGAAATCGAACAGATCATAAACAAAGGCGATGGCATTTTATCTAATTGATTGGGTGAAACAAACTAACTTGATTACCGGATGATTCAGCTTTCAAAAATGCTTTATGAGAAGTCGCCTGTTTGCCTCACTATTAATTGTCTGTTTATGTTATCAGTCTATTGCGGCAGGGTAACTATATAATTGTTCCTTTTGGTACAGACTGGATAGGCTTTATTAAAGGGTATGCAAACTTTTAAATCGGCACGGGAATTAACATAGCCGGCGCGGGGTGCACTGATTGTTGTTTTATTAAAAAGCTCCAGGGTAATTTAGAATATGATAGAAAAAAATTTCATGACATACTGTTTAAGGGACAATCAATCCAGCAACTGTTTCAATTTTTTAATCAGCAAAGAATAATCATCGTCATCCATCAATTGCAAATTGTGATAGATGAGTTTACCTTCTTTATTAAGTAAAAAATACTGCGGTATATTAGTAATAGAATAAATCTTTTTGATTCTTTCACCTTCTATCAATTCGGGCAGATCACATGTTTGCAACCATTGCATGGGATGTCTTTTTAGAGAAGAAATCCAGGTAAGTTCATCCTTGTCCATCGAGACTGAAATCAGTTGGAGGCCTTTGTCTTTATAAAGGGAGTTCATTTGTGCAAAAAAGGGAATGCTTTTTATGCAGGGTTTACATCCTGCATCCCAAAAGCACAATAATACATATTTACTGTTCCTGAAATTTGAAACGCTATAGCGCTCCCCTTCATTGGTAATGAAAGTAAAATCTGGCAAAGTGTTGTTAATGCTTAGAGATTGCCTCTTTAGAATATAGGAATAAACAGCTTTCCCGGTCAGCGATTCTTTATATCTGTTTGTTAACAAAGAATAAACGGACATTAATGTATCTGCATTCACTCTTATTCTTTGTACAGTTTGTATAATTTCAGAATTTAATAAATACAATGCCAAATATGAATGCGGAATACTTCTGATAAATTGTATTTTCAATTCAAGTTTTTCATTTTCGAGTTTTCGCAACGCCGGGAGGAGAGAATCTCTTTTATAATCAATACGAATATTGTTGTCAACCTGCGATAATAATTTAAATATAAGTTGAAGGCTATCTTCTACAGGTTTTAATAACAAATTATATTTCCGCTGTTCTTCCACGAATGGAACATTGTCAAATCTGAGATTATCAGTTCCGTCTTTCTTAAGACTTAAGATACTTACTCTAATTTTGCCGCCTTGAATAAAAAATGGCCAGGATGCTAACGTTTTTTCATGTCTTTTTAGTGTAAGTCTAACCGCTTCATAATCTTCCTTTATTGAACCTTCGAGATAAAAAGTTCCATTATTTATTCTTCCGGCTATCTTTTTTAAATTAGAGTTATCTGATGTAAGAAAAACATCAGCCCCCTTATACCTTGCTGGTAAAACGCCCGAAAGGCTGAAACGATGTTGAGAATTTAATACACCTGCAAAAAGAGAAAGAATAGAGAATATAAGTATGGCCTTATAATTATTCACCATTGTGTATCCTTTTCATAATAGTTAATTAATAAAGTTTGTCGACAGTTGAATTAATAATTGCATGTCAGGGCTTTTATCAGTAATGCCTGCGGGGAAATAAGCAGTTTCAATAAATTGTTTCAGGTTGGTTGAATTAGAAATAGCAGTAAGTAATGGCTGGTAGTTGGATGCTTTCATAGCTTTTGCACAGACATACAAGCTTAATCCAAAATCTGCCTGGGCGTAATTAATCGCATTATTGCTATAATGTTCTTTGAACTTATACTTTTTTAAGCCTTCAGAGACAAGTTGCTTTCTAATTAAAGCTGTAGACTTATTCAATAGTAAATCCTGAGCCATCAATGCTTCCAGGTACATGATATTGAGTGAAAAACTTCCTATGTCAGGCAGGGTTGTATAATTTTGAATGCATCCTGGATTTATTATAGTATACCGCTCGAGAAGTGCTTCTTCATTATCAGGTCTTTTTGTAAGTTCAACCAGGCCAGAAAAATTCTGCATCATATAATTCATCCCAAATTGTAAACTGCTAGCAGTAAAAATATCACTCCTCAAGGGGAAATCCAGCCAGCTTTGTATTAACGCCTGCGTTTGCATTTTTAATAAAATGGAATCAGGTATTTTACAGGCAAGCCATTTTGCATCCGCAGTGGGCAGGTTAGACCACGCTGCAGTTCCCGGCTTTACAGGATAGTTATATGTATCCTGTGGAGCAGGATAATTATTACATTGCAAAACAGCATAGTCGTATACCGGTATAGCAAAATTATGTTCGCCATCATCTTTCTTGCAAGAAACTGCAACCATAATTATTAACATTGCAAAAAAATAAAACAGCTTCATTTTCAAGAAGATTTAGCAGCTTAATAAAGGAATTCTACCAGTGAATCGGAAAATCATAAGGCTTAGTTTTGGTTTGTGCTGAAAGCGAGCATATTAAAAAGGTGATGACAAAAAAAGTAGTAGTTTTTTTCATCACATAAGTTTTAAAAAAATTATCAGTGTCTGGCAACGCTTTTCCTTAAAGCCAATATAACTGTATCAAAATATGTAAATCATTTTCTTTTTACAACATACTACATAAATTACATGATTCTACGTTCCCAAAGAACTGAGTTGGCTGTTAATACACAAGAAAATTGCGTATTTATACGTAAACTTTATATTCGGGTCTTCTTTATATTGAGGTATATGGAACTTTATAAAGGGATCAGGATCTCGCCTGGTGTTAAAGATTTAGCGGATAGTTATAACTGTTATTGGATATTGGATATCATCTTATTTAAACAGGCAGGTTTAAAAGAGATGCATTTTCAAATTTGGAATTTATTAAAATTCGAGAATGATTCCGCACTTCTAATGTGTGAAAACTCAAACAAACAAATGGCGGCTTTTGAAGGGATTCCAAAAATAGATTTAATGTTCCCTAACATTACAATATGGCTAATGCATAATTTAATTGTTTTGCCAGGGGAGGCTTTAAAAATTGTAATCCCTAAAGGTTTTTAGAATTGCTTCTTTGCTTATTCTGTATAAGCTTGGCTTCATTTACCATTCCTGTATTTACTCAATGTCGTTTTATCTCTACACAGGTAATCTGCAAGCATATAATCCTTGATCCACGGGTCCTTCAGCATCCATGGGAATTCGTCTGTAGTTTTTTATATCTTTCTTTCGGGCCCGGTTTCATCATCCCACCCCCCCCCAAAAAAATGCGTAGAAATACGCAGTTATTGTATTCTTATAAACCTTAATTTACACATACTATGAAAGTGAAATCAATTGTGTTCGGGGGAAGACAATTGATACTTATAAAAGAACGGGTTCCTACCCGTTCTTTTAATTAACTGGGACATAAGATAATTGCTGCAGATATTTTAAATGATAATCCCTGCACACGAATATGCAAGATTCACACCCCTGAAAATTATTATATAGAGGAGGGCGGTGTGGAATTTAATTTCAGGTGCCATGATTAATAATGAGCAGGTTTGATGATACGGATTTTATCAAACAATGAAAGAGAATGAAAACAAACGGAAGGTGGTTAAATGACCGAATTTTAGCCTCGTTTTTTACATTCATAACCATCTTTTAACAAACTCGTAAACGTCTTATGAAAAAACTGATGTCCTTCTTGATTTTTATTTGCGCCCTACCCGTTGCCTACCCGCAGCATTTATTTACCATGCGGGGAAAGATCAATGGTATTCGTAACTCCAAAACCATTTACATAATCACAGATACAACTTATTCTGCGCTGGTAAACAATGACGGGACTTTTAACATTAAAGTGGTAACTGCCTGGTAAATTTTTATTTCATCGAATTGGTTGGCAGTCTCAGCAAGACCTTGCAGTACTTTTGCGGCATTATGACCTGCTTTACGTCTTCCCCAGTCTATGATAGGAATATTGAAACCCATACTAAGACGTTGTTTTATTGAGGCTTTGATAAACATCACCAATCTGCGTACCGGTATTATTAAGTCCATAGGTCGCTACAAGGTTTATCTCCCGGCTTTCAGCTTTTCAAGAGCAACATCTCTTTCTGCTTCTTTCATTTTTCGCTCGAGCGCAATAAATTCCCGCCTGTTCTGTTTAGTGTACCTGAAAGCGCCGGAAATGTCAATTGAATTGCTAGTGGATTCAGAGCAACCAACTTTAAGTAGTAATACGCTTGTACTTGTTCATCCAACTGGTTATCTTTTCTTTTTTAAAATCAAGTTGTAGGACTTATTTTTAACATTAAACACTTCAAATGGCTACCCTTTATAAAAAGAAAGAAACATCTGGGGCTGGTATTTTTAACCAGACGGAATTACAGATAATCCGTTTCGTTTGCAAGGGCTATACCGATGGAGAAATAGGTGATAAACTTGAATACAGCAAAAGAAGCATCGAAGGCTACAGGCGGAAAATGTATAAGAAAATGAAAGTAAGAAATACAGCGGGGTTTGTAGTTTACGCGATTCAAAATGGCTTTTTTAAGATATAGTATCCAGGGGGATAGGACGATGTCAAAACAAATAACGTATTTGTACGCATCTCCGTCATTGCCCGGAAGGCAAATTTTATCATGCGGATATTTGCTGGGTATAGGCGATACCACATCCAGGCATTACAAGCAGGAAATAGCCTTTAATAAATGATTCGCGATATTGAATTCAACCACCATATGGTGTGTATATGCGCTTACCCATTTTTATTCTTTTTATCCTGTATATAAAGTTATTGGTGACTGGACTGGACATCGAGGATAATGAACTTCCAGGCTACGAAACTACAGTTGCCTTATAAGGATACTATTTCCTTTCTTGAATCAGTACTGTACGTGATTTCTTTCATTATGATCAAACATTTTCCTGTTTGCCGTTTTATAGATAGGAAACATAAGATTCGTTTCACTATGAAGAATAAATACATAATTTGACACCCCAATCTTTCTATAAAGCTGTTTTATAGTAAACTCCAAAATATTAAGCTAGTTTATTGTAAAAAATGAAGTTATTAATGTATTTTACAGGACATGTGACGCATTCTAAAGTACTTCCTGTGAATTAACCTGTAACTGTTTTACAGTAAAAATCGATAAACTACATTTTTTTACAGTACCCAAAATGCGTTTTACAGTTATCTAAATTGATTTTTATGCCTACAAAACCGGCGGGAGCCCAGTGGTTAAAAGAACACTTTAAGCTGGACCGCTTTTCACTGACACACAGTTCGTATATCGGCAATAATGATTCTATTGAACTTACATCGAGGGGCAACATAGAGCAAGTATACGGCCCGCGGTATGCGCCCCGGGCGGATTCGCCGTTGAATCATTTAGTGTTCATGGCAAAATATGATGATATAAACCTTGATTTTTTAAAATCGGTATTCGACAGGATTGAAAATGCAGAAATGGAAACAGCGATAAATGCTGAATCGAAAACTAAGTATCTCCGGAAAATCGGCTTTTTATATGAATTTCTCACGGGCAAAATAATAAACCTGGAAAAGCCCGTATCGGCCAATTATACTGAATTATTAAAGCCCGGAAACTACCTTACCGGGCTTCCAGGCAATGATCAAAAATGGAAAATTAAAAACAATCTTTTAGGCGATCAGAATTATTGCCCGGTTGTCAGGAGAACGAAACTGCTTAACTCATTATTAGAAAGTGATACTAGGGTTAAAATTGACCAGTTGAAAAAAACATACCCCACTGAAATTTTTCAAAGGGCCACGAATTACTTATACAATAAGGAAACAAAATCTTCATACGAGATAGAAAAAGAAATTCCCTCTCCCGACAGGATGCAGACATTTGTTTCACTGCTCATGAAGGGAGGCTCGGAAGCAAATGAAACATTTTTAGGAAAAGATCGCTTGACACATTTACAGAATGCGATTGTTGACCCTCGCTTTGCGGCAAAGGATTTTAGAGACTTTCAAAATTATGTAGGTGAGTCCTTACCTAATGGTCATGACCTTATTCACTATATATGCCCGCCTCCCCAGATGGTAAGTTCATTAATGGATGGTTTGCGCCATACTGCAATCAGGTCACTGGGAACATTTCCAGAAGCAAGAGCAGCGATCCTTGCATTTGGATTTGTATTTATCCATCCGTTTGAAGATGGGAACGGCAGGCTTCATAGGTTCCTTATCCATGATATATTGGTCCACGACAACCTGGTTCCCTCCGGTTTAATTATACCTGTTTCAGCACACATGCTTAACAACATAAAGGAGTATGACAATGTTTTGGAAAAATATTCGAAGCCGCTGATGCAACGGATCAAATACACTAAACAGGATATTGGAGAAATAACGGTAACTAATCCATCCGAAGTGGAGGGCTATTTTAAGTATCCTGACCTAACTGACCAATGCATTTATCTAATTCAAACGATTCATGCAACCTTGGAGGATGATATGCCGGGTGAACTAATTTTCCTTCAACGTTATGATGAAGCAAAAAAAGAATTACAAAGGATAGTCGATATGCCTGATAAACTAATTAATCTAATGCTGATCTTTCTTCACCAAAACCAGGGGAAATTTCCAAAGCGGCGTCGGGAACAATTCAGCTTGCTTACGGATGAAGAAATCGCCTGCATGGAAGAAGCTTATAATAAAGTCTTTACTCCTGGTCAATTTTCGGGTTGATAGCTTAAAGTCAGGTTTCATGAAAGTGGAATATAGGATTTGCCCCATGTCACTTAACGACACCTATGGAAAAGAAAAGGCAACCCCATATGGATTACCTTTCTTTAGAACATTATTCTGTTTGATGGTTGTTATTGTACAGATACCGATCCTGAGCCATATGAATTGGGTTCTGAGAAAGAACCACTCCAGCTTACGCCGTGGTTGGACGGATAGGCGAAGTATTTCGTGGTGCTGCTGTTGGATACGAAGATAGATGTGCTCCCGTCAGAAAATGTTGCTCCCGACATGGAAAAAGTCACAGTGTAATTACCTGGCGGCGGGCCACTGGCCGCTACGGTTACTGCGACAAGTGTATTTGGGTCTGCATTAATAGATCCGCTTCCGGAGGATTGCCAGGCTGAAAAATAAAAATAGGTGCTGCCATTGATGTCCGGCGGTGCTGGTGGTACAAGTCTAAAGCCCGCGTTTGCAGCCTTGGCTTTTTTTAAATTAATGATTGGTAAAAATTGATGCGCGCTCTTAGAATTGGTAACACTTGTAAGTGATCGGCTATTACCCGGCTTTGTCTTAAAGGAAAAACAAACACCTGCAACAATAAGCGTAAGCAAAGAGAACATAATGCCTTTTTGAAATAGTGCTTTCATACATTAAAATTTTAGTGTACTGTAATTTTAGAAATGCTAAACACAAAATGCAAGGACAATGTCTGTTAAGGCTGCACTTAAATATTCTCGAATGTTTTACTACACTTTCCAGTGAACAAACTGCGTATAAGTACGTAGCTTAATGACACTGGCATTTCAGCATTTAGGTGTGAAGGAAGTATGATAATCTATTATTGAATAGCTTCTACAAATAAAAAACATAAGACTATTTTTTCTATTTTTTCAGTGCTCAAAATTTGCTTACTGAATGAGTGATTGGCCATAGGCAAATAAAAAAATGCGTATTTCCACGCTTGTTATTATTTGCATTATTTTCTTTATTGCAGGTTAATAACTGAAACATGAAACCCATACTCTGCCTTTGCTTTTTCCTTGTATGTTTTTGTATAGCTCGTTCGCAGAAACTAAAAATAGAAGTTCCTTCAAACGACACCGTAAGAGAAAATTCAACAGAAACGTTCAAAAAAATCAAGGTTAAGATTCCAAAACAAAAAGGATTCACTGGAAAAGAACAAACAGTAAAAGTTATGGAACGTGATAAAATAATTAGGCAAAGACCCTAAGCCCTTAATAACAGCGCGTTATACTTTTTACCTGAATCATTTGTGTCATTATTACAACAATTTAGCTGCGGGAAGTAAACAGCACCCGCTGCATTTGTAAAAATTGCGTACAATTACGCAATAAAATGCGTATTTGTACGCAATAATAATTGAGGGGTTTTACTGATTATTGCATAGTATAAAAACCCTAAAACTATTTTAAAATGAGCAACCCCTTCCCTCCCAAAAATCATGACATTTCCGTTGACGAAGCAATCGCTATGACTAAACGCTACCGTGAAAACAAAGAAAACATTCTCGCTGGCGGTACTCCTAAAGATGTTCTTTCTATCTGTGAGACCTTTAGCAGGGAAGCGATCCAAAAAATCCTGGCAGACCCAAAAACGGTTTCTTTCAGGATATATTATGGCATGAGCGAGGATTTGAAAATCCATGCTATCTTAGTAGGATCTGATGAAAACGGTGCTGACCTATTGCCTGTCAATGCAGACGATGACACGCCAGACCCGCAGGAACTGGCTTATATGTGTCCCCCGGTATGCCCGGTGCCATCGGTATTAAATACGTAAGCATGCATTTTTCATTACCTGTGGTCTTAGGACAAACAATTCTGATCCCTGGTATTATCGGGCTTGTATATTTTAAGAGGATACTTAAAGAATACAAGCCTTTTTTATACCTGGTGTGGCTGGGGATATTAAACGATAACCTTAGTTTGTTCCTGATTAAGTATAATAAAAGCAATCTTATTGATATAAACTTTTTTACACTGGTTGAATTTATCATCATAACATGGCTTTTTTATAACATCAGTTTAAATCAGCGCAGTCTTAAATTATTCATTTCCCTGCTTGTGCTTGGAACCGCGGGATGGGTATTAGATAATGTGATTTTTCATGGTCTTAATCATAATAATGTTCTTTTCCAGATCATGTATGCTATCACTTTTATTTACCTGAGTTTAAACCTTATTAACAGGGCACTTTTTACTGAACGCGCATCGATCGGGAAAAACGCGAACTTCCTGGTTGCAATCGGATTTTTATTTTATTTCTCGTTCAGGGCAAGCTTGCTGATTTTCTATTATGCAGGCGTGACCTTTTCTACCAGCTTCCAACAACACCTTTATTATATTTTGGCTTTTGCAAATGCACTTACCAACCTTATTTATGCTTATGCAATTTTATGGATACCAACGAGGCAAAAATTTACTTTAGCTTATTGATAGCGGCTTGCATTTTCGTCGTAATCCTGCTTCTTTTTATTATCTCTTTATTTGCTCAATTCACAAAAAACAAGCAACTATATAAAGAAAAAATAAATGCAGAGATTACGGCTTCCGAAAAAGAAAGAAAAATCATTGCCGAAGATATGCATGATGATATCGGCCCACTTTTATCGGCCGCTAAGTTGCTGCTGTCAAGCATGGATATCACGGACGAAAATGATATGAAGGCACTCCACAATGCGAATAAATACATAGATGAGGTAATTGCAAATATCAGGCGGCTTTCCAACGCGTTACTTCCTACTATTCTTACAAGAAAAGGCCTGGTTTCAGCCATAAAAGAATATTGCGATCATATTGCCGACTCCGGGAAGATGAAAGTGACTACTCATTTTTTCCTGGATAAATTTGATTTTAAAGGCATGGATATCCATTATTACCGGATTATACAGGAAACGATTAATAATTCTTTGAAACATTCAAAGGCAGATGTCATTAATCTTACCATGGAAGAAACTCCGGAAAAACTGGTCATCAACATCAGGGATAATGGGATAGGTTTCGATTATAAAAAAAACTTGGACAAAAATGCAGGACTTGGACTAAGGAATATTCTTAGTCGCGTGGAACTGTTACGGGGCGAATTATTTATAGAAACCGCTAAAGGGAAAGGCGTGCACTATACTATTGAAATACCAGTTTAGCATATGATTAGAATTATTATAGCCGATGATCACGAAATTTTCAGGGATGGCTTAAAATCAGTTCTTGCAAAGCAAAAAGATATAACCATTATAGATGAAGCCTCTAACGGGGCCGATTTAGTGGGTAAAGTAAAACAGCAGACCCCTGATGTTGTTCTTACAGATATAGTTATGCCTGGCACAGACGGTATATGGGCAACAAAAGAAATTAAAAAAAATAATCCGGGGGTTAAGGTTTTGGCGCTTTCGATGTTTGACCAGGAGGATTATGTCATTGAAATGCTCGAAGCCGGCGCATTAGGATATCTCGTTAAAAATGCGGGTAAACAGGAAATTATAGATGCTATTCATTTTGCGAGCAGGGATATACCTTACTTCTGCAGCTTAAGTTCGCAAAAGCTGGTGAGAATGATCGGCAAAAGTGATTACAATCCTTATCCATCAGTTAAAAAAATAGAGCTTTCTGAAAAAGAAGTAACGATTGTTAAACTTCTTTGCGAACAAAAAACTAACAAGCAAATCGGCGAGGAACTTTGCATGAGCCCGAGAACAGTGGAAGGATATCGCCAGAGACTGGAAGCGAAAACGGGAGCAAAAAACACGATAGGTATTGTTATTTATGCTATAAAAAATGGAATTTATACTATCTAGGTTTGGTGGAAAGGAATCATATGTTTTATAATTTCTTGAACACAACCTTGCTTTTTCCGCAACCACTAACCGGGATATATTTAATGTAACCGAACTCGTGGAGAGAGTGTAGGCATTTATCATAAGTGCCATGGACACTGATCTTGGCTCTTGTAGCTGTCTACATCAACGATTATTGAGGTTACCAACTGAGTACCTCATAACCATGTCTAGCAGACTTTAATTATCAATCAGTCTTCGGTGATAATTAACTTGTCCCAGGTGATAGGACAAATGCGTTGTTAAATGAATCAGCATGTATTCGGTCGTTGTTTTTTTGTCAAAAACAACAATGGGGTATTCACCTTTTAAACTGGCTTCATCCAGTTGATCAAGTGATGTATTAATTGTTTCCATGGTTTCATCAAGCATCATAGTGAGTTGGGCCCTCGACACGTTTTTCAAAGAAAATTCGAGCTCCCTGTTCCTCACATAATTTGTTTTTCCGATCTCTTTTCCGATAAAGTTGTTCAAATTGCCAATTAAATGAAGACAAAGATTACCTGCAGAATTAGCAATACTTTTTTCTACCTTCCAAAGGTTGCTTTCATGATGATATAATTCAATTTCCTTCTTTAAGCGGTTTAAATCTCTATCGAATAATAGTTTCAGCGTGTCAATTATCATTTGTTTGTCAGTTTTAAATTAGCGTTCAAATACAGAAGTCGCTTCTTCATAAAATCAGCACTTTGTCCCAACCATTATTTCTAAAAGTACATTACGATTTCATCACACAAAAATTACTAACCTGTTACCATATATTCTAATAAAGCAACATTCAGGTTCCTGTGCTGAACAGGCAACTCCTTGGTATCACCAGTGTGATAATTTTCAATAAAATAAAAACCGTAAGTTTTGTAATAAGAAATAAGCTTGCTATTTTCTGCCCATGTATCCATGCGGATATATTTAAGTTGCCTTTGTTTTGCAAATGCAATTGCCCAGTCAAAAATCTTAATGAAAACTTTTTCGCCTTTAAATCTTTGATTAAGTATTATTCGATGCAGGTAGATCGCGTCACCTTTTTCTTTTTCTCTCCAGATAAGCTCATCGCTGAGACAGATGCTGAAGACAGACATCAATTGCCCTCCATTCACAATTTTATAAAGCAGGCCTTTTTGTATGTCACGTTCAATGAAAGATTGATCAAATGACTTCCAGCCGATGTAATGATTTTGCCGTTGAAAGGCAATTGCCTCTTCAAATAGCCGGCATACTACTGCAATATCTTCCGGCATTGCATGTTCAATAAACGGTTGCGTATTGACTGTTTCTTGCATACCTGTAAATTTTATTAGTTTATACTTTCGGAATTCAACTTGCTGTGTTTTACACTGTAAAAGAAATAGACGGCTGTCCCTAGAACACTCCAGATTAAAAAGCGCATCCATGTGGCGCTATCTAAACTCAGCATCAAAAACAGGTTGAACGCAATACCTGCAGGAGCAATAAGAGATAAGAACTTTACTTTAAAAGGTCGTTTCAAATTGGGCTCTCTTCTTCTTAGTAACAGGACGGCTAAGCAAATCATTGCAAAAGCAAACAAGGTTCCTATACTCGTCATTTTAGTGGCTTTCTCTATAGGCGTAACGGCTGCGATCAGGGATGCAACACCACCTACAAGCAAGGTGCTTTTCCAGGGTGTTTTATATATGGGATGTATTACAGCAAACATTTTCTTTGGCAGGAGCCCGTCATTGGCCATGTTTAAAAAAATCCTTGTCTGTGAAAGCAACATGACCAGCATAACTGAAATAAGACCTACAACTGCCGCGATAGTAATTATAAGTGAAGCCCAATGAAGACCTGCATCTGCAAACGCAGCAGCAACAGGTGCACCCTTATCAATATTCGTATACCTCACCATACCTGTTAAAACCAGCGAAACAAGTATATACAGGGTTGTACAAATAATAAGTGAAGCCATTATAGCGAAGGGAATATCCTTGCTGGGATTGACAGCTTCCTGTGATTGCGTCGAAACGGCGTCAAAACCGATGAAAGCAAAAAACACGATACCCGCAGCAGTGATAACTCCTGCAATTCCATAATGACCTTTGCCAGCGTTATCAACAATGTGAGCCGGAATAAAGGGATGCCAGTTTGCTGGATGGATATAAAATGCACCGAGCGCAATAACAAACAAAACGGCGGCTACTTTTATGCAGACAATGAGATTATTTGTTTTGGCGGATTCTTTAATTCCTTTATACAAAATATAGGTGACGAGCCAGACGATCAATCCTGCAGGGAGGTTAATCGAAAACCCAGGTACCGGCAACCCGGCTTTTAGCGCATATTCTTTTGCAGTAAAAGGATCGTTGATCAGCCAATACGGGATGTTATTGAGTCCTGTTAATTGCAAAAACTTCACAAAATATTTAGACCAGCTGACAGCAACCGTAGTTGCACCCATCATATATTCTAATATCAAATTCCATCCAATGAACCAGGCGAATAGTTCCCCGATAGTACCATAGGAATAGGCATAAGCTGAACCGGATACAGGTAGTATAGAAGCAAATTCTGCATAGCAAAATGCCGCAAACATGCAGCCGATGCCGGCTAAAATAAACGATAGGGCCAGGGCAGGACCTGCATAAACATTAGCTGCTACTCCAGTGAGAACAAAAATGCCCCCGCCAATAACTGCCCCGATACCAATAGCAGTCAGTTCCCATTTTCCCAGTGTGCGTCTAAGCTGACTTTTATTTATGTCCTCATCATATGCGGATAAAGGTTTTCTGCGCGTAAGTTTTCTATAATCCATTTGTTTTGGTTTTGGTTTCATCAGTGCAGCCACTATTTTAAAATGGATAAATATTGTATCCATGGACCAACATTGTCCGTGTATTGTTTTGCCATCACACGCACGATCTGGCTAATGTGCCCCAGGTCATGAACAACCCATGCCGACAATAATTCTGAGAGAAGCACTTCACCGAGCTGGGGGTGACATCCTTTTCTCCGCATGTCATCCGGTCCCAGGTCAAGATTCTGTAACTGTCGCAACGATTCCATTCTTGTTTTAATAAATTGTTCTGATAGCTGCTCGACAGATTTGCACTTGTTTAATTTTAAATGCCCAAATCGATCGAAGGAAGAAAACGGACCTGGTGTGTCCTCGTTCAGCAGGTACTGAACTCTAAGCATCCAGTTCTCTGTATCACAGTATATTAAATGACCGATGACATCATGAACATTCCATGTATCGGGCCCTTCGCTATTCATTGTCCAATCCGCACTGATTCCGATAATCATTTTACTGATAACATTCGGCGTTCTCTCGAGTATCTCCAGGGATTTTTCAAACGAGAATTCACCATTCGATATTAAATTTCCTGGTTGTTCACTGGTCATCACCGTCAGATTTTTTTAAATATTCGTCAGTGAAATGCTGCCGCTGTCTTGGCATCGAAAATTTGTGCTCGTTATATTGTTTAGAATCTCCTTTTGCAATAGAGAGTGAGTGCCAGTTAACCGCATACATTTTTCCTATATAAACGATCTGTCCTACATGGTAAGGATAATGTGCTAGTTGACGGTTAATGGCTTCAACTACAGTATGCCCCTGGTTGCGGATATAAATTGTTTTATCAAGATCTTCTGCACGGAGGGAACGTAATGTGTTTAAGAAAACCTGCCATCCTTCATTCCATAGCCTTAGCAATTCATCTCTGCCGCTAATATCGTTTTCAAATTCTGCGTCCCTGTTCCTCCATTCTTTTTCTCCATCACTTCTAAGGAAATCAGTCCAGCGGCTAAGCATATTTCCGGACAAATGTTTTACGATGACGGCGATACTGTTATCTTCTTTACCTGGCATTCGAAACAGGTCCTCGTCTCTAAGCTGCTTGAAAGTTTTTTCCCCAAGCATTTTATAATACTCAAATTGTTTGATCACACTGTCTAAATAATCGCTATACATTGCTATATCTTATTTTTTGTCTTTTAGAATGTTTACTCTTTGTTCAAAAGAGGCTTCCTCCTGCAAGGGATTTACAATTTCATTGAACAACTCCATTAATTGCGGGCTATGCACTGTGCTTCTCCGAGTCCTCAAATCGAAATGCACGAGCTTAGCCCACATCACGGATTTCAAAACAGACTTATTATTGTCAAACATCAGAGCCTCAAGCTGAAGGCTTTTATCTGTAAAATTTATGAGCCGTGTCTGAACGCAAACTTCTTCAGACAGAAGAGCCGGAGCTAGGTACGAAATCTGCGTTTGCCCAAATACCCAACTGACAGCATGCTCAC
>JAQBNK010000001.1 GCA_028288595.1 Chitinophagaceae bacterium | reverse complement strand
AAAACCAACAGGCAACAAAATAAACGATAAGTGAATCTTAGTAGTATGAAATATAAGCCAATGAAATTTTTACTGACCATACTGGCAGTAATGTTCCTGGCTTCCTGTGCGAAGGAAGATTCAAATGATTTCATTCCGTATCCGGGAAACCAGTTAAACGACACCACCTGGAGAAATGTACTGGGCACTGATGCTCCTGCGGGTCAATTATTTTCTTCAGTGTTTCAAAATACAGTCTTAACAGACTCACTCGATAACGCAGCCGGCGGCAGGATACATTTTAATGACAGCCTCGATATTGAGTTTCCTAAATTCTTCGTCAATAACAATTCAATCACCGGTTTAATTAAAGTTGAAGTAACTATTCTCAGGAATAAAGGCAGCTGGATACAAAATGGATTTTCAACCATGTCTGGCAGCAAAATATTAGAAAGCGCCGGTGCATTTTATATTCGTCTTTCCAAAAATGGCCAGGAAGTTCAGCTTTCAGGTGGGTTAAACCTGAATGTAATATTGACCACCAAAATTCCTCAACAAGGTCTTGATCTGTTCAGTGCCGATATAAGCAATCCCCTGTTGGTTGAATGGCAACCTTACAACAGTAGTGGAAGCAATGTAAAAGTAAACTCAGCCCCGGCTGGTGGTTATGCCTATTTTATATCTGTTGATAAAACAAGTAAATGGTTCTCTGTCGGCGTTGATAACGATGCGTCATCTACAAAAACGAACGTGTATGTGGTAACTCCCTTAAACTACACCAATTATAATACGGTCGTATTTGGAATAGTGGCGGACAAAAACCGCATCGGGCGGTTTAAGGATGATCTTCCTAACAGGAGTTTTAAGGGCATTAGTGTTCCTTTAGGTGCTAAGCTTAAAATTATTTCATTGTCTTACATCAATGGCAATATTTACCTTGATTCGAAAGATGTGATCGTTACCCAAAACATCACTGTTAAATTAGATCCCAAGCAAAAAACAAAAGCTGAAGTAACGGCGTTCTTAAATTCACTTTAAGCCAGAATATATTTATAAAAAAGAGCAATAAATTATTGCCTCTTTTTTATTGCTGTCTCTTTCATTCTTTCAATAGCAGGTTATATTTGTGAAGTAAATTTTTCCTATGCTAAGTGATATCCGTAATAACTGGACGATTGAAGAGATCGATTCTGTTTATCATTCACCTCTACTTGAATTGATCTTTAGGGCCGCTTCTCTTCACCGGAAATACAATGATACAGCTGAAGTGCAGGTTTGCACTTTGTTAAGCATTAAGACCGGTGGTTGTACAGAAGATTGTGCGTATTGCCCGCAGGCTGCACGTTATAATACGGGCGTTACGGTACATGCGCTGATGCAGCAGGATGAAGTGCTGGATTATGCACGTAAAGCGAAAGAAGCAGGCAGTACAAGATTTTGCATGGGTGCGGCGTGGAGAGAAGTAAGAGATAACCGCGACTTTGACCGTGTAATTGAAATGGTGAAGGGTGTGAACGAAATGGGCATGGAAGTTTGCTGTACACTTGGAATGCTGACTGAGGACCAGGCAAAAAAATTAGCCGATGCCGGTCTTTATGCATACAACCATAACCTTGATACTTCATCAGAATATTATAATGAGATCATCACTACAAGGACCTATGATGATCGCCTGCAAACTTTAGATAATGTAAGAAAAGCAGGCGTTACGGTTTGCTGCGGAGGTATTATTGGCTTGGGTGAAACACATGATGACAGAATTAAAATGCTGCATACACTTGTTACTTTACCAGAGCACCCTGAAAGCGTTCCTATTAATGCGCTTGTAAGGGTAAAGGGAACACCACTTGAAAATAATCCTAAAGTTGATGTTTGGGATATGATAAAAATGATCGCTACTGCGAGAATATTGATGCCTAAAACAATGGTGCGTTTAAGTGCTGGCAGAACAGAAATGTCTGTAGCCGAACAGGCCATGTTTTTTATGGACGGAGCCAATTAGATTTTTGCAGGAGATAAATTACTGACAAAACCCAATCCTTCTTTTGATGAATACAATGCAATGTTTGAATTATTGTTATTGAAGCCGCGAGTGGCTTTTAAGGAAGAAAAAGAAATTGAAGAATTGGTGATTGGATAAGGGGGAAGTTGTTTTCGGATTTCAGTTTTCGGATTTCAGACTTCAGTGATATATCCGAAGAGATTACTGAAAACCGAATCTGAAATCTGAAAATCACTATGGCTTCACCTCCCCCATTTTATACGAGCGCAATATCAAGTACCTGCTGCATAGTTTTCACAAAATGAAAATCTACTCCTTTTATAAAGCTGCTGTCAATCTCGTTAATATCTTTTTCATTCTGCCAGCATAAAATTATTTCCCGGATACCTGCACGTTTCGCAGCGAGTATCTTTTCTTTAATTCCGCCTACCGGTAAGACTTGTCCACGTAAGGTTATCTCACCCGTCATTGCGAGATACGGTTTTACTTTTCTTCCGGAAAATGCTGAAGCAAGAGAGCTTAACATAGTAACCCCTGCACTTGGCCCGTCTTTAGGTGTTGCACCTTCCGGCACATGTATATGAATGTTTCTTTTCAAAAACATCTCGGGATCAAGATCAAATTTCTTTGCATTTGCCTGTAAAAAACTGAGGGCGGTAGTAGCACTTTCTTTCATCACGTTCCCAAGGTTACCAGTAAGTTTTAATTCACCTTTTCCTTCAGCCAGGATTGTTTCTATAAATAAAATATCACCCCCAACGTAGGTCCAGGCCAACCCAACAGCAACACCCGGCATATTTACCGTCTTATAAATTTCATTGGTATATCGCGGCGTTCCCAGTATTTTTTCCAGTTCCGGCAAACCCAGGCTCATTCTTATTTTTCCCTTCGTAGCATATTCTTTCGCTTCGTATCTCATGATCGAAGCCAATTGCCTGTCAAGTTCTCTCACACCGCTTTCACGGGTATAACTTTCAATTACTCTTTCCAGTACTTTATCAGAAACCTTAAGGTTTACCTGGGCAAGTCCATGTGCTTCTTTTTGTTTCGGAACGAGGTGCCTTTTAGCGATCTCCACTTTCTCTTCAATGGCATAACCGCTCAGGTCAATAATTTCAAGACGGTCTCTTAACGCAGGTTGAATATTTTGTAAATTATTCGCTGTAGCGATAAATAAAACTTTGCTGAGGTCATATTCTAATTCTAAATAATTATCGTAAAAAGTATGGTTTTGTTCGGGGTCTAAAACTTCCAGTAAAGCGGATGAAGGATCACCGCGAAAATCGTTCCCGATCTTATCGATCTCATCCAGGATCATTACCGGATTGGAAGATTTACACTTCCTGATATTTTGTAAAATGCGGCCCGGCATCGCACCGATATAAGTTTTACGGTGTCCGCGGATTTCGCTTTCATCGTGAAGGCCGCCCAGGCTAACCCGAACATACTTACGCCCTACTGCATGCCCGATGCTGCGGCCGAGAGAAGTTTTACCGATACCCGGAGGACCAACAAAACAAAGTATAGGACTCTTCATATCTCCCTTCAATTTTAAAACAGCGAGATATTCCAGTATTCTTTCTTTTATTTTTTTCATGCCGTAATGTTCAACGTCCAATACTTTACGGGCATGTTTCAAATCATAATTATCAATTGTATAATCCTGCCAGGGAAGATCCAGCATCAGGTCAAGATGATTATACACAACAGAATAATCTGGTGTGCTGGGGTGCATCCGTTCCAGTTTTTCAATATTCGATTTAAAAAGTGTTTTAGCAGCCTCGGGCCATTTCTTTAACTCGCCCTTTTTCTTCATTTCGGCCACCTCTCTTTCATTCGTATCGCCACCCAATTCCTCTTTGATACTTTTTAGCTGTTGCTGTAAAAAATATTCTTTTTGTTGCTTGTCCAGTTCTGTGCGGGTTTTATTAGCCACCTTGTTTTTTAACTCGGCAAACTGCAGTTCCCGTTGCAATAATTCTATTAATCTTCCTGCCCTGATACGTGTATCATCAATTTCCAGTAGCTCCTGTTTTTCAGAAATTTCGCTGTTCAGATTACTGCTTACAAAATTGATAAGGAAGCCCGGGTTCTCTATATTTTTTAAAATGATAGTAGCCTCTGTCGGAAGATTCGGTGAGATCTGAATGATCTGCGAAGCCAGGTCTTTTATAGTACTGATATGTGCTGCGAAGTCTTCGTCTGCCGATGGTTCGTCTTCACTCAGCACTTTCACTTTCGCTTTAAAATAAGGATCATCTGTGACCACACTTTCAACCAAAAATCTTTTTTTCCCCTGTATAATAATTGTTGTTCCTCCATCAGGCATTTTGATGAGTTTTACAATTTTCGCTACCGTACCATACTTGCACAGGTCCGGCACTTCAGGTTCTTCTACATTGGCATCTTTCTGCGCCAGAACGCCGATTAATTTATCTGCTTTATATGCATCATTAACTGCTTTAATACTTTTATCTCTTCCAACAGTAATTGGTAAAACAACACCTGGAAACAACACGGTATTCCTTAGCGGAAGTAAAGGCAATATGTCTGCGATCTCAAGGAATTTATCCTGTTCATCATTTTCATGTATTGGTAAAATGGGAAGAAAATCTGTATCATCTTCCGGACTTAAAAGAAAATTATCTCGCTTCATAAGCATATGTAAGTCAATTTGTCACCTCTCCCCTACGAGTTTAAGGTTTTAAAACAGGACTGTAATAGGGTCAACATTGGTGCCAGAGCCCTGTATGCAATGTTCGGCCAACAAATTGACATAAAAAATCCCGCCATTGGCGGGACTTTAAAACCGGGTTAAACTGTAAACTATAAAAGTTTTAAACCTAAGCCCAATTGTATTTGTTGGTTTTTCCATTTGTCGCTGTTGGCTACATCATTAATGTTGCTTAATCCAACATTGTAACGTCCATAGATGTGTAATGCACTGAAATTTAACTGAAGACCCGCAACTGCTGAAAGATCGCCGCTTTTGAAAGCTTGCTGTCCGTTCTGGTAAACAGTTTCATGATTGTTTAACAAAATACTGTACTGAGGTCCAAGATGAATTGTTACCATCTTCCCCGGATTAATGGCTAATAAAACAGGAATGCTTAAATACTTAAGATCCTTTTTCTGACCGTTTAATGCGTTTGCATAAGTTGCACTGGTACTGGTTTCGAATGTTGTATTAGTCTGGCCAAAAAGTACTTCTGGCTGAAGGCCTATGGACTTGCTTAAGTTAAGCTGAAGAAATCCACCAAGCTGATAACCCAGATTATACCCTTCTTTAAAAGACTGTCCTTCAATTTTACCAAGATTTGCGCCTGCTTTTGCGCCGATGTGAAAACCCTGTGCATTAACAATAACAGCCGAGCAAATAATCGCTACTACTAGTGAGAGCTTTTTCATATTCAATTGTTTTTTGTGAAAAAAGCGAAATTGGTGCCAAATGGCCGCTTTCACTTTACCTAAACGTATTTTTTACAAAACATTGTATGTTAAGCGTGTTACTTATTCCACAACAGCCAGTTTTCTTCGGCTTGCCGGGTAAGCATATCATAACCGTTTTGAATCACTGCACCATGACCGGCGGATAGTTCTAAAAACTTTGTTAGAGGAGGATTGTATACCAGGTCGTAACAATAGTGGAGAGGTGTGATAAAATCGTAAGGTAATGGCGGGTATTCCTGGATATTTGGAAATGTTCCGAGGGGTGTACAATTAATAATAATTTTATATTCATCAATCTTATCTGCATTAATTTCTTCATAACTAATTGATGCAGCCGTTTTTTTCCTGGAAACATTCTGATAATTAATATCCAGTTTTTTTAATACGAATTCAACAGCTGCTGCAGCGCCGCCTGTTCCTAATACGAGTGCGTTTTTATGGTGATTTTTCAAATGTTGAAGAAAGGATTTTTCAAAACCCGTAACGTCTGTATTATAGCCTGCAAGTATTCCATTCTTTACGCGAACACAATTACAGGCACCGGTTTGTCTTACTTCTTCAGACGCATTGTTAAGATAAGGGATGATTGATTTTTTGTACGGAATGGTAATAGCGAAACCTTGCAGGCCGGGCTCTTCTTTGAATAAATTTTCAAATGCTTTGATGTCAGGAAGTTCAAAATTCTTGAACTCTGCGTCCAGGATATTTTCTTTGGCGAATTTCTCAATAAAATACTGCCTGGAAAAAGAGTGAGACAACGGGTATCCTATAAGGCCGTACGTTCTCATTTTTTTAGCTGGTCAAGAAATAAATGAAAAGAATCTCCACGCAACCCTACACGCATTGCTTCCATTGCAATTACTTCTGATGGAGCAATATTACCCAGGTTCGCATTACAACCCAGGAGTTCGAGAAAGTAAAGCTGCTGGGCTTTTTGAGGTGCCTCCCAGACAATTTTTTCACCTGGTATCTGCGTAAGAATTTCCTGTACCAGTCCTTCCCTTACTTCGCCTGAACCACGGTATATACCCACATTACCTGCTTCCCGTGCTTCTGCAATTACATACGTTGCACCCGCACTTAATTCTGCACGCATCAGTTCGATCCATTTATATGGCGGAATGATGTGGGCCGCATCCTTACTGCCCACCTCACTCAATACGGTGCCGTATTTAGTTAGTTTTTCTATATAACCACATTTTTCTGCATGCGGAATATCAACAGATCCATCGCTTACTTCCATGTAATCAATTCCATAATCCTTACATAAGGCGATATAATCTTCAAACTGGTTACGTACTAAAAAAGCCTCGAATAATGTTCCTCCAAAATAGATGGGTATATCATAAGATTTATATACGTCGATCTTTTCCCTGAGGTTGGGTGTAACGAAAGCGGTTCCAAAACCTAGTTTGATAATATCAACATGCGGTTCAGCAACACTCATGAAATTTCGTACTTCATTGATGCTTAAACCCTTATCCATCACCATCGTAATCCCTGACACACGGGGCCTTACGTTTCTATCTGGTATGCCTGACAGCTTGAAATTCATCATCTTATTTCAATGGTTTGGGCGCAAATTTAGGAAGATGATTTTTAGTGCTGCACAAAGTTTTATACAAGCTTTATCACCAATCTTAATTTTGGCTGGAAATTCAATGGCTTTCTGCTAATTTTGCAACCCGAAAAGACGCCTGATCCGGGGTGATATTATCACTCCAAAATCTAAGTCAAACTTCAATTTCAAATTCACAACATATGGCCGGCCAGTTAAAAGAAGTACGCAACCGCATAAAATCTGTAACAAGTACCCAGCAAATTACCAAGGCAATGAAGATGGTGAGCGCCGCTAAACTTCGCAGGGCCCAGGATGCGATCATCCAGATGCGTCCCTATGCACAAAAGCTGCAGGAAATGCTGAGTAATATTGTAAGCAATGTTGATGGCGATGCTTCTGTCTCTTTGGCTGAAGAAAGAGCGGTTGAAAAAGTTTTATTAATCGTAATCACCAGCGACAGGGGTCTCGCCGGCGCTTATAACGCTAACATTGTAAAGGCTGCGAGAACAGCGATCCGCGAAAGATATGCCGCACAGCATGCAAAAGGAAATGTAGCCATCTGGAACATTGGCAAAAAAGGTTTCGAATCTTTAACCCGCCATGGTTATAAAACACATGCTACATACAAAGATATTTTCCTTAATCTAAAATTCGAATATGTGCAGGAAGCTGCACAGGCTGCTGTAAAAGCCTTTGAAAACCGCGAGTTTGATGCAGTGGAAATAGTTTACAGTGAATTTAAAAATGCAGCCACACAGAATTTTGTAACGGAACGCTTTCTTCCTATTCCCAAAATTGTAAAAAAAGCGGGTGCTACCAAAGCCGATTTCATTTTTGAACCTGCAAAAGAAATATTGATTGCGGAACTGATGCCTAAAATATTAAACACACAGTTATACAAAGCCATCCTCGATGCACACGCCAGTGAGCATGGTGCACGTATGACAGCTATGGACAAGGCAAGCGAAAACGCTAATGAACTTTTACGTAGCCTTAAAATTTCTTATAACAGGGCAAGGCAAGCTGCTATCACAACTGAATTAACCGAGATTGTAAGTGGCGCGGCTGCATTGCAGGGATAATTATAACTATGCACATTTCATGTGCACATTTTATCGCCCCCGGAATTGTTGGTGTTACTTCATTTGCATATTTTCCAATTCTCAAACTAACGTTAATGGAATTATCTGAGATCATCCCCCACATAGAAGCCCTTGTATTTGCAAGTGAAAAACCTTTAACCACTTTAGAAATAGTAGAACTGATTAATAACGCCTTTGGCTTTATGGAAGAGCGCATTACGCTGGACCAGGTAGAAAGCAGTATTGAAGGTATTCGTGAAAAGTACAATGCCGAATTCTATCCTTTCGAATTAAGAGAGAGTGGCGGTGGATGGCAATTCCTCACTAAAAAAGAATTTCATAAAACTATTGCACAGCTTAACGCAGATAAATTTATAAAACGTCTTTCTACCGCGGCGATGGAAACGCTTTCTATTATAGCATATAAACAACCGATCACAAAAGGCGAGATCGAAGCGATACGCGGTGTTAACAGCGACTACAGCATTCAGAAGCTATTAGAAAAAGAACTGATCATTATTACGGGCCGCAATGAAAATATGCCAGGCAAACCTTTGGTATATGCCACATCAAAAACATTCATGGATTATTTCGGCATCAATTCACCGCAGGATCTTCCAAAAATAAGAGAGGTTATTGCTGAACAGGCAGAAGCAACTTTTATGCAGATACATCACGACCTGGAACATTCGGAGGTGATAAAAGAAGATGAAATTGAAGTTGAGATTGCACCACTTGCTGTTGACAGTAACGGATCACTCATTCCTCATAATCATGAAGAACCTGACGAGAATTTAAATGAGGAAACAGATGAGGCGGATGAAGATCTGAATGATGATGATGAAAATGAAGAAGAAAAACCGCAATAACACTTTCACGTTTACATAGTGCAATTTTTGGGATCAATGCTTAATCAACTTACTAACGCAGACCTTATCAATATCGCTGAAGAATTCGGCACACCGGTTTATGTTTATCATGCAGAAAAAATAAAATCCCAGTTCGAACGGTTACAATCAGCTTTTGATAACACCGACACTAAATTTTTTTATGCTGCAAAAGCTTTGACGAATATTAATATTCTTCGCTACATTAAAAGCATCGGTTGTAATATAGATTGTAGTTCTATCAATGAAGTGCAGCTCGCTATAAAAGCCGGCTTCGCACCACAAAACATTTTATACACTTCAAATAGTATCGCCTTTAGTGAAATTGAAGCAGCAAAGGATTTTGGCGTGAATATAAACATCGACAGTATTTCTAACCTGGAGAAATTTGGAAAAAAATTCGGTCATACATATCCTGTTGGCATCCGGCTTCGCCCTAATATTATGGCTGGTGGCAATCTTAAAATTTCAACGGGACATGAAGGTAGTAAGTTCGGCATACCGCTGGAACATATTGACAAAGTAATTGATCTCGTAAAAGAAACCGGCTTATTTATTCATGGTTTGAATATTCATACTGGGAGCGAATTAAAGGATGTTGAAATATTCGCGAAAGGAATCGAAGTTTTATTTGAAGTGGCGAAACAATTCCCTGAATTAAAATTCCTTGATCTTGGTGGTGGTTTTAAAGTGCCTTACGAGCCAGGTGAAGAAGGCACTGATATTGAAAAACTAGCTGAAAAGGTAAAAGAAGAATTTAACTGGTTTGAAAAAACTTACAATCGTCATTTACAGGTATGGTTTGAGCCTGGTAAATTTTTAGTGAGTGAAGCCGGCTACCTTATTACAAAAGTAAATGTGCTCAAAGAATCGGGGCACACCATTTTTGCCGGCGTCGATAGCGGGTTAAATCATTTGATACGGCCCATGTTTTATGGTTCTTATCATGAAGTACAGAACATTTCAAATACTGCAGGAGAGAAAAAACATTACACCGTAGTAGGAAATATTTGCGAGACCGATACGTTTGCGGAAAACCGTGAATTGCCAGAGATAAAAGAAGGCGACTTTATTGCTTTTTTAAATACCGGTGCTTATGGATTTGAAATGGCATCCAACTACAACAGTCGTTTTAAACCGGCAGAAGTTTTATGGAAAGACGGAAGAGCGGTTTTAATAAGAAAAAGAGATGACCTGGGCGACCTGTTAAAAAATCAACTTCAAGTTTTGTAGTTTGAAAATCCCTGATGGGATTTTTTTATTGTC
>JAQBNK010000092.1 GCA_028288595.1 Chitinophagaceae bacterium | reverse complement strand
GGCAATTTTATTATAATCGTCTTTTAAATTTTCACGGTGAGGCTCGCTTCGGCTTTTTAAGGTGATTAGGCGTACTGCCTTTCTTCCTCTTTCATCGGTATACTCTGCAGGTTGAGATATTTCACCTGTTTTAAGATGCTGGTTATTTAAAACACCAACAAGGTCTTTATCAAGCTGGTCAATTGTAATATAAGATGATCCGTCGCGGCCCGTAATAGCGCCTCCGTTGAATTTGCTGTTCTCATCATCACTGTATTTGTTAACAGCCTCGTTAAAACTTATATTACCTGCAATAATTTTTGAACGAATGCTATCCAGTTTTGCTTTCCCTTCACCAATCTCGATTTCTGTAACTGTTGGAATACGAAGAATGTGTCTCACTACTGCATCATCACCTGCACGGCTTACCATTTGAATGATATGATAACCAAATTTAGATTTGATAACTGGTGATACCTGGCCTTCTTTTAATTTAAAAGCTGCAGATAAAAAAGTAGGATCCCAGCTTTTTTCATTTCTATTAATATTATACTGCCCCCCACTTTCCTTACTGCTCGGATCTTCAGTATAAAGTTTGGCAAGCTGTTCAAATTTTTTCTGTCCACTTTCTACCTGGCGTTTCATATCATATAATTCTTTCACCACGTATTCATCAACATCTTTATTTGCTTTTGGATAAACCACTACCTGGCTCACTTCTAATTCACTCTCATAAAACGGTAAACTATCCTTAGGAATTTTGCTGAAGTAATTTTTTACTTCTGTTGGAGTAACTCTAACATTATCCAGGATCTTTCCTCTCATTTGTTCAGCTAATTTTCTTTCCCTGAATGGCTCACGGAAATCTTCTTTCAACTGGTATACAGATTTACCCGCAACATCTTCCAGTACCTCTTTGGATCCATACATTTGTATGAAACCGCGGATCTGGTTATCAAGTAAGGCATCTAGCTCGTCTTCACTTACGGTAAGAGAATCTTTCTGAGCCTGTAGCACCAAGGCTTTTTGGATCAGCTGACCTTCAAGGAAAGCACATTCAGGATTGGGAGGAAGCTGTGCTTCTGCACCCTGTCTTTTATAATCAGCAATTGCATTAACGATATCAGAATGCAAAATAATTTTATCTCCAACCTGTGCGATGATCCTGTCCGCGACCACTCTCTGCGCCTGCAATGATGCAGAAGAAAAAAACGTGGCGACGCAAACAACAAAAACATATTTTAATTTCATTCCTGAATGATTTTTGAATTGTTTTTCATGAAGCAATATCTTATTCGGCCTGTAGCCTCAAAGTGCTTCCGAAATTTAATGGCTCCAAAAATACTCCTTTGCCCCAGAAGCCTTAAGGATTTAAGATTTTTAACAACAATTTGATGCAAAAAGGGGATGAAAGACATCCCCTTTTTTATTCTCATGTGCATTATCGGACTATAAAGTTCTTTTTACTTCTTCGTTTTCGAAGGCTTCAATAATATCTCCTGCTTTAAGGTCGCTAAAATTCTTAACTGTTAAACCGCACTCATATCCAGTAGCCACTTCCTTCACATCATCTTTAAAACGCTTAAGACTTCCAAGTTCAGCGGTTGCGCCTTCACCTTTAGGATATTCAACAATACCATCCCTGATAACACGGATCTTGCTGTTTCTCGCAATCTTTCCTTCCAGTACGTAACAACCCGCAACAGTAGCTTTATCAAATTTATAAACTTCTCTTACTTCAACATTCGCCGTGATCTTCTCCTGGAACTTAGGTTCCAGCATGCCTTCCATCGCACTCTTGATCTCGTCGATAGCAGTATAGATAATAGAATATGTTTTGATCTGAACTCCTTCATTTTCCGCTATCCTGTTTGCCTGCATAGAAGGTCTTACATTAAATCCAACGATAACTGCATCTGATGCGGTTGCCAGCAATACATCACTCTCAGAAATCTGTCCGACAGCTTTATGTACAACTCTCACGACAATTTCTTCTGTAGATAATTTTTGTAAAGAATCGCTTAATGCTTCAACCGAACCATCCACATCCCCTTTAATAATCAGGTTTAATTCTTTAAAGTTTCCAAGTGCAAGACGACGACCAATCTCATCCAGTGTGATATGTTTTCTTGCCCTTAATCCCTGCTCTCTTAATATCTGTGCACGTTTTGTAGCTGTTTCTTTTGCTTCAGCTTCATCTTCATAGACTTTGAATTTCTCACCAGCCTGCGGTGCGCCATTCAACCCTAATATCTGTACCGGTGTAGCGGGAGGAGCGTCTTCCACTCTTACGTTCCTTTCATTAAACATGGCTTTTACACGGCCATAGTGTTGTCCTGAAACGATGAGGTCGCCCTGTTTCAATGTTCCATTCTGAACAAGTAAGGTTGCTACATAACCACGGCCCTTATCTAATGAGGCTTCAATAATAGATCCTGAAGCTTCCCTGTCAGGATTTGATTTCAGATCCAGTATCTCTGCTTCTAATAATATTTTCTCAAGTAAGGAATCAACATTGATCCCTGATTTTGCAGACAATTCCTGGCTCTGGTATTTACCTCCCCATGATTCAACGAGGATATTCATACCGGCTAACTGCTCATAAATTTTAGCAGGATTAGCACCTTCTTTATCGATTTTATTGATAGCAAATATCATGGGCACCCCAGCGGCCTGGGCGTGACTGATCGCTTCTCTTGTCTGAGGCATTACTGCATCATCCGCTGCAACTACGATCACTGCTATATCTGTTACCTTGGCACCACGTGCACGCATCGCGGTAAACGCTTCGTGACCGGGTGTATCCAGGAAGGTAATTGCTTTTCCACTTGATGGTAAAGTAACTTCGTAGGCACCAATGTGCTGGGTGATACCACCTGCTTCACCTGCTACTACTTTTGCACTTCTGATATAATCAAGCAATGATGTTTTACCATGATCAACGTGACCCATTATCGTAACGATAGGAGCACGTGGTTTAAGATCTTCCGGATCGTCTTCCAGGTCATCATCTTCATCGTCCTCAAGATCATCCAGCCCTATAAAGTCTACTTCATATCCAAATTCACCTGCAACCAATTCTATTACTTCTGCATCGAGACGCTGGTTGATTGACACCATGATACCGAGGCTCATACACTTACCGATGATCTCGGCAAAGTTTACATCCATCAGGTTAGCCAGTTCACTTACAGTAACAAACTCTGTAACCTGTAATTTGTTATTCTCGCCACCTTCCGGAGAGTCGGCAGATTCCTGTCTTTTCTCCCTGCGATATTTTGCTTTCAGGCTCTTTCCACGACCACCGGAACCTGCCAGTTTTGCCTGTGTTTCCCTGATCTTTTCCTGTATTTCTTTTTGATCGATTTCACGATCTGCAGGACGTGCATCGCTTCTTGTGATTGGAATGCGTCGACCGCCGGCTGCGCCCCTGTTCGCACCTGCACCCGTTCCGCCACGGTTAAATCCGCCACCGGCCTGCTGCACACCCGAACGACCTTGTTGTGGACCGCGGTTATCTCCTGGACGTCCGGCACCACCGCGATTGTCGCGGTTAAACCCGCCTGTACCACCACCCGGAGGAGGTGTTGCCTGGCCCGGGCCTTTTTTATCAATCGGTATTCTTTTTCTTTTTCTTCTTTCGTCTTCTTTGCTTGCAGGTTTGGGCCTGGTCTCGCTGTCAACAGGAAGATCGATCTTACCTAATATTTTAGGGCCTTCCAGCTTATCGGCTTTGATGTTAGTAATTACGCGTTCATCATCAGTATCGGCAGCTTGTTCTTCAGCAGGAGTTTCTATCGCTGAAGCTTGCATAGCTGCAGCTTCTTCTTCTTTGGCTTTTTCGGCCGCCAGCTCTGCCTTAGTTGGCTTTTTCTTCGCTGCGGCCTTTTTAGGACGGGTTGAAGAATCTATAGCTGACAGATCAATTTTATTTATCACTTTCGGCGCCTCAATTTCAGGCGCTTCAATCTTGGTAATTTCTTCTTGCTTAGGTTCTGCGGCTACCACAGGAGGAGGGGGCTCAGGAGCAGCCTCTACGGGTTTAGGAGCGGGCTCTTCTTTTACTGACTCGGCGGGCTGTTCTTTAACAGGAGCAGGGGCTTCTTCCTTAACCGGCTCTTTAACCAAAACCGGTTTCTTATCACCTTTTCCGAAACTAATAGTCTCTTCATCTCTTTTTTTTCTTCCTTCAGTTTGCGCACTTTTGGGAATCTCGATAAGATCTGCCTTATTTCTTGCTACTTTATCTCCCTGGAACTCATGAACCAGGGCCTTATACATATCCTCAGACAACTTAGCCGTCGGCTTCAGATCGTCGCGGCTAAATCCTTTACCAGCAAGAAACTCCACCAGGGTATCCTGGCCAACATTGAATTCCTTGGCGGCACCTAATAATCTCGGTAATTTAATTTCTGACATTCACTGTTTTTTTGTGAGCTCATGGATCCTTCCATGACTTTAATTTATCGTGAAACGCGAAACGTGAAACATGAATGTATTTACGATTCACGACTCACGTTTCACGCAAATATTATTCCCTCTCGAATTCTTCCTGTAATACTCTTCTAACATCAGCGATCGTTTCTTTTTCCAGGTCCGTTCTTCTTTCCAGTTCTTCAGCGGTAAGATTCAGTATGCTTCGTGCAGTATCGCAACCGATGCGCCTGAATTCATCTATCACCCAAGGTTCTATCTCATCGCTGAATTCTTCAAGATCAATATCAAATTCTTCTTCCTGTCCTTCATTTTCCCTGTAAACATCAATATCGTATCCTGTTAATTCACAGGCAAGTTTAATATTTACACCACGCCGGCCGATTGCCAGTGAAACCTGGTCAGCCTTTAAATAAACTTCAGCGTGTTTTTTATCGTTATCCAGGTTCATGTAACTGATCTTGGACGGCGTTAAAGACCGCTGGATTAATAGTTGAATATTGGAAGTGAAATTAATCACGTCGATATTTTCATTTTTCAGTTCGCGAACGATACCGTGGATACGGCTACCCTTCATACCTACGCAGGCGCCTACGGGATCAATACGGTCATCGAAACTTTCAACTGCCACTTTTGCTCTTTCGCCCGGCTCCCTTACAATTTTGCGGATAGTAATAAGGCCATCAAAAATTTCCGGAACTTCTATTTCCAGCAATTTAGCCAGGAATTCAGGACTGGTGCGGCTAAGAATGATTACGGGTGAATTGTTTTTAAGATCCACTTTTTTTACCACCGCCCTGATATTCTCACCTTTCTTAAAATAATCCTGTGGTATTTGTTCAGATTTTGGAAGGATCAGTTCATTGCCTTCTTCATCCAGCATTAAAACTTCTTTTTTCCAGACCTGGTATATTTCAGCACTGATGATATCACCAATACGGTCACTGTATTTTTTTACGAGTACGTTTTTCTTCAGATCGCCGATACGGCTTGCCAGCGTTTGTTTTGCAGCCAGGATAGCACGACGGCCAAAATCATAAATGTTCACTTCTTCGTATAGTTCTTCACCCACCTCAAAATCGGGTTCAATTTTTACCGCTTCCCTGTATTCGATCTCTGCGAGGGGATCCTGTACCTCACCGTCTTCCACGATCATGCGGCGGCGGATAATCTCAAGGTCACCTTTCTCGGCATTAACGATCACATCAAAATTCTCATCACTTCCGAATTTTTTTCGAAGCAATGTTTTAAAAACGTCTTCCACCACTTTCATCATGGTAGGACGATCAATGTTCTCGGCGTCTTTAAATTCCTGGAACGCTTCTATGAGGTTGATACTAGCCATACTTTTCTATTTACGATGTACTAAGTACTGTGTACAATGCGCACACTATACTTTCTAAAATTGTATTTGAACGGTTGTTGATTTTATATTACCAAACGGAATTACTACTTGCTGTACCTGTTTTTTTTTTCCTTTCCCTTCCGTTACTTCTATAATAATATCCTGTTCTGCCACCTGTAACAACTTACCGGTTTTGATTGATCCGTCGTTGAACACTACCTCTACTAAACGACCAATATTTTTATGGTACTGGCGAATCAATTTCAGGGGTTCATCGATTCCCGGTGAGGATACTTCGAGCGAAAAATCTCCCGAAGGATACAGTGCGCTTTCTTCAATGAGCTTGTATAATTTCCGGTTAAGCTGAACACATTTTTCGATGGGTAACCCTTTATCACCATCAAGATAAACTCTCACATTATTTGTAGGTTTTATCTTAAGACCCACCAGGAAAATTTCCGTTTCTTCAGCCAGGATATTCTCCACCATTTTTTCCAGTTGCTTTATCTGATCGTCGAGCATCATGCGCCTGTGCCTTATAATTTTTGTTTCCGGCTATTTCCTTCACTGCCGGGAAAAAGAGAAGGGAACGGCTATCGTTCCCTTCTTTCTTTGTTATTCCGATGCAAATGTAAGCGAAAGGGAAGATAATTTCCAAATATTTAAAAGAGTAAATCCCGGGGAAAGCCGGTTAATATTAAGTAAAAACAAAAAATTGCTTTAGCTGGTGTTTGTGCTGTTATTACCTTTGAGCCGCTATGTTAAAGATGATCTTCCTGATACTCGTATTCTATTGTCTATTCCGGCTGATATTTGATTTTATTATACCAGTATCCCGGGCCACTTCTCAGATAAAAACAAAGGTTCGCCATATGAATGAGCAGCAGCCCGGGCACCAGCCTAAGCCTCCTACGGAAGATCATCAGCCAAAAAGCACGGCAAAGTCTGAAACGAAGGATTATATTGAGTTTGAAGAGGTTAAAGAGAAAAAGACGCAATGATTCTAATGATTAAGTCATCCCTTATTGCTAAAATGCTATATCGAGAACCGTTTTACCCGGTGGGAGATGAACTACTTCCAGGCCGGCTTCCTTAGCTCCCAGGATATTTACCATCGTGTCATCTACAAAAAGAGTTTCTTCTGCTTTTAAATTTTGTTCCGTTAAAATATACAGATAAGATGCTGCGTCTGGTTTTCGAAGACCCATTTCATGTGAATAATAAGCCTTAATGAAATGCGCCGTAAAGTCATCATTGCCAATATCGTGTTTATAAATTTCCATGAATGCCGTATAATGGATCGCATTCGTGTTTGAAAAAAGATAAACCTTGAATTTAGTTTTTACTTCTTTCAGCCACTCGATTCTTTCTTTAGGAAAATGCCCCAGCATCGCACACCATGCATTAGTTATCTGCTGGTTAGAAAGCGGAGTGCCAGACATTTTACGAAACTGTTCAAAGAAGTCTTCGTTTGATATTTTTCCTACTTCCAGTAATTTAAACAGGGGTGAAGCATCATCCTGTGCATACAATTCATCAAAATTCTGAACGCCTGATTCTTTAAATGCGTTTGATGTGAGCTTATAGTCTACAGTTAGAAACACATTGCCCAGGTCGAAAATGATGTTTTTGATTTTCTGCATACAGATAAATATGAAGTAATAAGGCTTCCGTTACGGGAAGCCTTATTTTAAGTGGGCCCACCTGGACTTGAACCAGGGACCACCTGATTATGAGTCAGGTGCTCTAACCAGCTGAGCTATAGGCCCCGAATAATACCAGGTATTATTCAAGAGGTGCAAAATAAATGAAATCAGAAATTGTAAGCAACTATTCTTTTAAAAGAGCAGAATCCGATTGCTTATGCCTGCAAACTCAACAATAAAAAACCGCCGGACAAAACCGGCGGCCTTCATTTTTGTTCTCATGTGCAATGAGAGTAAACCCTGAATATTGAAAATAATTATTTTTTGAACATGAATAACGAAAATTTTTACCAGTCTTCATTCTCTTATTTTGCTTAAACCAGCTTCAAGCGCTTTTTGCTTGCGTGCATTTTTTTCGACAGGTGTTAAGCGATCCTTATAAAAGTCTGCGATATTTTGTTTAAGAGAAGGGCTTACTTTAGAAAGATCATTTTCATTTAATTTAATCACTAACGAATTATAAGCCTCATCTGCCGGAGCATACATGCCTGCTTTAACAGGATCCCCGGTATCAAAATTAATATTGGCGAGTATCACATCTTTTTCCTGCAAACGGGTAAGCACAGTGATATAATGGGTTGAAACGGTATCAAAACTTTGTACAAATAATTTTTCTGCGCCCGGTGTTGGTTCTTTAAAATGCAAAGGTCTTAAAGGGCCGATCTTCGGAATGAAACGCAGCACTAAAGAAAGAAGCGTTGAAAAAAAGCCGGGACGATCTTCCTTACTAAACTGGTGATTATAATTTTTGATATGCATGCGGTAAATGAAACTGCTCGCTGTTGCTTCAGGATTTACTTTTTTAATATCGTGTTTTTTCCTGGCCCAGGCTGTCCTTGTGATGAATGGAAAAAGATTAGTCACCGTCCATCGAAACACACCAACAGACTTGCGAAAGTTTTTAAACAGATCAGTAAGTTCCAGAGAGTAAGTCCGCCTGAATGCTCTGGCCAAAACGCTGTCAGCAATTTTAAATCCTATAAAATGATGATAAGAGGATGATGCATAATTACCTCTTGCTGTTTGCAGCACATCAAACGAAAACTCTGTTCGGATGTGAGAGATATGATCCATTGCATAAGTGACCGTATCGCCATAGCGCTGTTTCATTTTCGGATAGATCATGGGCACCGCTACATTAATGCCCATCTGGTGACCATAACGATCGGCATAGTAATGACAAAGCACTCCTAAGGCAAAAGCATATTCATTTAAATTCTGCGACTCTTCTAGAATAGTTTCTATAAAATCACCGGTGCGGACATAATGCACCAGGTCAGTAAATAATTTATTGCTGTAGGGGTAGTAGCCCATATCGGGAATTACGGCGCCCCCGTAAGCGTATGCATGAGCTTCTGAAAAAGCATTAGCCGAACTGTCGGGATATTGTTGTTTTAGAAGCGGCAGAATAAATTTTTCCCAGTTCGCATCTACAAGTGCCTGGTGTGTGAGTACAGAGTAAGCGCTTGCCCGTAGAGGCATATAGGCTATGAGCGCCATCACCAACAGTCTTACTAATAATTGTTTCAAGCAAACTTTACGGTATAATGTCAATAACCATTCCTAATCGCCAGTGAATGATAAAACCCGGTTGTTTTTAATGCAACGAAAGATTCTAAACGGGATTCAGGTATAAAACGGTATGGTTAAGTTTTTAATTTTATGCTGATACGCGGCATGCATGGCTTGCTATTTGAAATGAAAATCTCATGAAAAACAAATTGCTTTCGTGGTTATACTGCAGGTTTAAGGATAAGCCGGCAGCATCCTTTACCGCTGAGATTGTGGCGAATGGATTAAAGCAACCTGTTGAGAATGTTGCAAAAGCGTTTGAAGAACTCGAATTTATAGGAGCGATAAAAAAAGCATCCCGGCTGAAATTAAATACATATCGTCTGACAGATATAGGCCTGGTTACTGCTAAAAATATTTTTGAATGTGAGTGAAGCTATAAACCCCGGGCTCTCATTTTCATCTTTATTTAATTCCGCCGCTGCCGCTTTCCTTAACAAAACGTCTACTTTGAATGAAATTTAAATCCCATGAAACCAAAACTACTCAATCCCAGGGTTCTGCTTACGCTGTTCATCCTTCTTGTATTCGCATCGTGTCAGAAGAACGATGTGTATGAGAGCAATACTTTTTATGGTCCGGAGGTAAAAATGGGTAACGGAAAAGCCCGGTCATTTGCGACTATTGAAAGATTTACAAACAAGCCATTAGCAATAGGATTTGAACTTGATAAAAACGCACTCGTGAATTTACCTGCAGGTCAAACCGATGGTATTGAAGAAGTTGAATACCTCCTGCCGCTTCACCAAAAAGCAGCAGAGAGTACACTCTTTACACACCTGATTGCGAACTGGAATCCTCATGGCCATTTTCCTGGCCCCTATCTTTTACCGCATTTCGATTTTCATTGTTATATGCTTAGCGAATCGGTAAGAAAAAATATTACTGCGGATGATCCAAAATCGGTGCAGCCAATACCCGATGGCTATCTCCCGCCAACATATATAGGACCGCTTGGACCCGAGCCGCAAATGGGCGGACACTGTGTAGATGTTACTTCTCCTGAATTGAATGGAAGCCAGTTTACCCAAACTTTTGTTTATGGAGCGTACAATGGAAAAGTGGCTTTTTATGAACCCATGATCACCTACGATTTTTTACGGGGTATTGCACAGCAATCCTTCGCTATTAAGCAGCCACAAAAGTTTTCTGCGGCCGGATATTATCCAACCCAATACAGTATTACGAAATCTGCGGATGGAAAAATATATGTTTCACTGGAAGGTTTTGTAAAGCGGGTGGCGAATTAAGTTTTAGACATAGGCACACAGAAACATAGAATTTATAGTAATACAAAAAGAGAGGCTTAATTAAGTCTCTCTTTTTATATCTTGTCACTGCCGGCCCTTGTCTTAATTATTAATTGAGTAAATCCTTAACCCCATGTTTCGTTTCCTGCTTATTTTTTTTAGTTGCCTCGGCTTTTCTATATCGCATGCACAGACTGAAAAAATTAATGCGCTCCGTCACGAACTGGTTACAATGAATAATCTCCAACAACAGTTAACATACTTGTTTTTATTATGCGATGAAAGCGAATCGCTGAATACAGACACACTTACTTCTTATGCATGGAGTGCGAAAAAATTAGCAGCGCAATTAAAAGATAATACGGCGCTGCTGAGGGCCGATTATTTTATTGCTTATAGTTTCTACCAAAAGAGTCTGCCAGATTCTTCTTCCAATATTGTTAACCGGAATTTACCAGGATTGCAAAAAACAAATGCAGGCGACCTGTATTTTAAATACCTCCTTTTAAAAGGAAGGATAGCTATGCGCAGGCAGGATATGAAAGCCGCGTTAACCTGTTACTATGAAGTGCTTTCAAAAGCAGAGACTAATAAAGACACGCTTAATCAAGTGATGGCCATGAGCGGTATCGGCTGGGTACAAAAACGTATGGTCGATTCTAAAGAATCATTAGCATGGTTCCTGAGAGCTATTCAACTCGCTAAGAATCCTGTTCATCGTGACAAAACAATTTTTCTATACATCAACACGGCTGTAGTTTATAATACACTTGAAAATTATGATTCAGCAAATTATTATGCGAAGAAGGGAATTGTGCTCGCAAGGCAAGCAAATGATCTTACCGACCTCGCAAATGCACTTGGCTTTTATGCAGGTAATATGATAGACACCAAACATTTCACAGAGGCCGAGGCTTCTTTAAAAGAAGCGGTGGAAGTAAGGAAGCAATTAGGAAATCCTTACGATCTTATTACCGATATGGAGACGCTGGCTATTTATTATGCTGATACTCATCAGCCAAAAAAAGGAATTGATCTTTCATTGAAAGCAATTGATGAAGCAAAGAAATATGATATGCCATCTAAGTTTCCTTCTTTGTATGAAGGGCTCGCCAAGAATTATTATATGGCCGGCGATTTCAAAAAATATGGTGAAACAATGCAACTGCTGGCTGATGTAAAAGATTCTATCTACCAGCAAAACAGCAGTCATGATCTTGCTGAAATGAAAACCAGGTTCGAGGTGCAGAAAAAAGAAAATACCATCATATTGCAGCAATTATCGCTGGTAAAAAAAGATTATTTTATTTATGGCGGCGGGTTGCTGGTAATTATATTACTTGTTGCTGCTTCATTACTATTTCTTAACTATAAAAAAAGACAGCAACTAAAAGCTTCACTTGCTGTATCCCGTGCAGAAGAAACGGAAAGAAAAAGAATTGCCGCGGACCTGCACGATAACCTCGGTGCTTATGCCGCATCCATTGCTTCGGCGGTAAATCATATTTCTTCAAATGATCCATCAAAGAATATCGAGGTATTAAAAGAGCTGAAGAATAATTCAAACGCCATTGTATCTGACCTGAGCGATACCATTTGGGCGCTGAAAAAAGAATCACTTCATTTAACGGCCATCAGCGACCGGCTAAAATTATTTATTCAGCGGGTTCATCCTGGATACCCGGGTATATTGATCGATGTGCACGAAGATATTTCTAGTGATCATGAGTTGAGTCCGTCGCAGGGTTTTCATCTTTTCCAGATCATCCAGGAAGCAGTAAATAACGCATTAAAACATAGTGGTTGTTCTGAAGTGATAATAGACGTGAAAGGAAATAGCAGCGACTGGAAAATCACGATCAGCGATAATGGCAACGGGCTGAGCAAAGAAATAAAAAGTGACGGCGGTGGTAATGGGTTGTACAATATGAAGAACCGTGCGAATGAAGCAGGATGGACGATCGGGTGGGAAGCCAATCATCCAAACGGAACAATTGTAGACATCATGAACAGCCCGTTGATGGCATAGTGCATTTGTACTATTTGCGGCTTGTGATAAAAAGCAAATTTTTGTGTCTGATAATTCAAACCTTCATTTTATAAAACGGCACTATGTCTTATTCAATCGCTGTAGCAGAAGATAACAAGTCGTACCTGAGGTCGTTCCTGCATAAAACCAGTGAATGCGATAATCTTAAACTGGTATTTACCGCGGCCAATGGCAGAATTTGCCTGGAAGAATTAAAAGGACTTCCGCATCATTTAATGCCGCAGGTGATTTTTATGGACATTGAAATGCCGGAGATAGATGGCATACAAACCATCAGCATGGCTAAATCGCTTTATCCTGAAATCCATTTTATTGTACTCACCGTTTTTGATGATGATGAAAAAGTTTTTGAAGCGATAAAAGCCGGAGCCTCAGGTTATTTATTAAAACACGAAACGGCTGCTGTATTATATGCCGCAGTGATCGCGGTGATGGAAGAAAATGGTGCGCCGATGAGCCCTGGCATTGCCCGCAAAACACTAATGATGCTGAGCCGTTCACCTTTACAAAAAGAAGAAAGCAAAACCAAATCTGCGCTTCCTGCAATGATCACTGAAAGGGAAGAGGAAATACTTAAACACATAGTATCAGGCTGGGATGCAAAACGAATAGCGTCATCACTCGATATCAGCGTGAACACCGTCCGAAACCACATCGCTAATATTTATCAAAAGTTGCAGGTGCAATCGAGAGCCCAGGTGATACAGATGGCGCATACGAGCAGGTGGTTTTGAGGAATTTGAAATTGAAAATTGAAAGTTGAAAATCGAAACCCAAAGCTGAATCCCGAAACGCGAATCTAACACCCCAACATATTTAACTACGCTAAAAGCATTTTTTATGAAAACAAAATATCTCTCCTTCATCATGCTGATGTTATCATTCAGCTTGTTGTCTTGCGGGCAGGCTCCTGCAACAAGAACCGCTTCGGCTTCCGCTCCTGCATTTGCAGTTGCAGATGTTCCGCAACGTATCGAACAAAAAAATTTCGATGGTTATTCCATCAGCGTACCTGCCGGATGGAAGCTTTTTAATTATGGTAATTGTTCTGATCTCTCCTTTATTTCCTGGGATCCTGCACACGAGAACCGCCAGTTCTTTTTTTATGGCGCTGCAGGTCCGTGTTATTTAACAGCGTATCAAAAGGGGGTAATGCTTGATTATGTAAGAATGGGGGGAGCAAGATCTGTTTATACAGATATGCCGGTAATAGAGCCCTTCACCCCTGTAAACTTTGTGCAGAATTTTTATAAGATATCAGAATGGATAGGCAATAGTCTGCAGCGGGTAGCACAGTTGTATAATGTGAAAGTTATTTCTGTAACACCGCAGCGTTCTCTTAGTAATTCACCCGACGCACAATGCGCTCTCATCAGGGCGGTGTTTACAGACAGGTCGAAACAAAATGTTAGCCAGGGGCTTTTCCTTCTCACCACAGTTCCGGTCTACCTGGCACAAAGTGGTCCGGGTGCAAACTTCGGGGTCGTTTATGCTTTTACGGGGATAACTGCACCATTCCACGAGTTTGAAACATTATTGCCGGTAATGAAAAAATGCCTTGACAATTTTTCGATACAAGACTCCTATGCACAAAACTGCATGCAAATTAGTAATGATGCGACAAGAGGTATTTTAAGAGCAGGAAAAACTTTGTCTGAATCATCTGACCTGATCATGCAGACCTGGAACAACAAAAATCGTTCGCAGGATATCATCAGCGAAAAAACGCATGACTGGATCATGGGTAGAGAAAGACTTTATGATCCCACAACAAAACAAGTGTACGAGGTAAGCAATGATTTTACCGATAAGTATAATCTATCTCCGCAGAAATATAATAAATCGAACCTGCAAAAATTACCTGCCGATAACTGGGAACTCTGGAGACAGGCTCCGCTTAGCGGGGAGAATATCCGCAGAGTTAATCCATGATAATAGGTTTACCACATAGGCACATAGAAATATAGAAAAGAGAAGTTGTTAAGAAGGCTTCTCTTTTTCTTTGAAAGGCTTCTATGTTTCTATGTGCCTATGTGGTAAATAACCCTAGTACAAACTAACTATTTCTCCCCGCTTCTCTCAACGGTAGGTTTGCTGTATTCAATCAAACAAAAAATACAGCCATGAAAACATTAACTACCATAACTACTCTTCTCGTTTTATTCTTAGTGAATAATATTTCTGCACAGGAAGCTGCACCCGATTTTTCGGGATGGCGCATTTCTGTAAATGCAGGCGCCGCAAAAAATAAAGCTGCCTTCAATCTTACCGGCATTACCGTATTGCCGGTATCAAATCTTACCATTCCCGGGATGGGCGTGGTAGTAGTGCCGGGAAGTGTTCATTCTGTAAATGATACCACCGTAACAAAAACCGGCGTTTCTACTTCGTTCCAGGCAGAATACAACGTGGTGATCCATCACCTGTTATTTGGCGCTGAAATAAGTGCCGGTAAATCATTCTTTAAAGCGTCTGAGCAATTCAACACAACGCTTGCACCAACCCTATTGCAGGATGCGAGTGAACTCAGCATTCAGCGGGATATCAAAACAAAATGGGAAAGATCTGTAAGCGCTAAACTGGGATATGTAAATAACAAATCGCTTTTTTATGCAAGAGCAGGTCTGTCTGCTATGGCGCTTCAGTTAACTACGAATGATAATTATGCTCCTGCATCTGCGAATATTTCAGTTGATCGTCATGCGATGCGTGTTGTGGGAGCCCAAGGCACAATCAGCTATACTTATCCCGCTGCTTCAAGAAGCGGAGAGCAAACAACCCGTGTCAGTGGCTTTACCTGGGGCCTTGGGTATGAATATATGGTGTCTGATTATATCAGCATTGGAGCGGAGTATCGTCATGCAGGTTATGGCCAGGCGACTTTTTCTGATGATTGGGCCAATGCTGATCAGCCAATGAATGCAAGCGGTGTAAAAGAAGGCATCGGCGGAAGAATAGGTGCCACTGATACGCATGTTGATCTTAAGCAGGACCAGTTTTCTGTAAAGTGCGTCTTTCACCTGCAATCATTTCTAAAAAGAAACAGGAATTAAGGGAAATTTCAAACAGGTCTTTCATTTCATCAATATTGTGCGTTTCTTGTAACTAATTAATCCCCCCGGAACATTTATAAAACTTAAAACCAAAACAATGAAAACTTTATTATTAATCTGCGTCTTACTTGTTTCAGGCAATTGTTTCTCCCAGATAAAATTGCAGGACGGAACACAGGTAGACATCATTACTACAGAGTCCGTTTCTTCTAAAACTGCTAAAGAGGGCGACCAGATCGTTTTCCAGTTCGCTGATGATGTGGTAGTAGATGGCAAGATCGTTATAAAAGGCGGCGCCGTTGTAAAGGGCCAGGTAACAACAGCATCCCGTGCGAAAGCGCTGGGCACAGCCGGCAAGCTTGACTTTATACTAGACTATGGAAAAGCGGTAGACGGCACCAACGTTCGTTTAAGAGCGGCTAAATCTTTTAAGGGAAAAGATAAAAGTGCCGGGGTGGTTGCTGCAGGCGCTTTTGTATTCGCCCCGCTGTTACTCATAAAAGGAAAAGACATCACCATCGAAAAAGGACAACGATTCCATGTATATGTAGACAGGGATTATGTGATCAATGCCACTGAAGGAGAAATGTCTATGGACAGGAGCACAACCACTATCCCCGATAAAAAAGCAGCAGAGGCCGGAAGTATTGCTGATGAAATTAAAAAGCTAAAAGCTTTATATGATGCCGGTGCATTAACCAAAGATGAATATGAAGCGGCGAAGAAGAAAGCGCTGGCGAGAAATTAGGTTTTACCACATAGGCACTAGGCTTACCACGTAGGCACATAGGAACATAGAAAGAGAAGCATTTGCTTCTCTTTTTTTGTTTAGGTATATAAGTATACAGGTATCATGTACTCTTTGCTAAGCCTGTATTCTATGTTTCTATGTGCCTATGTGGTAAACCCACCCTAGTACAAATTGACTATTTCCCCCGCCCTCGCCCCGAAGTAGGTTTGCTGTATTAAATCAAACAAAAAATACAGTCATGAAAACAATAACTAC
>JAQBNK010000164.1 GCA_028288595.1 Chitinophagaceae bacterium | reverse complement strand
CCGGTATTTTACCATGCTCAGTTATTACAGGCAGGATGGATTATTCTCACCTGTTACTACCAACGATTATAATTCCCAGGTAAAATTTCAGAGAATAAACTTCAGGGTGAACCTGGATTATGATATCAATAAAAACCTTTTGGTAGGATTAAATGCCGGAGGCCGTACAGGAAATTTAAGAGAACCCTTAGATGGTGCAACGGCGGTTTTAAATGATCTGTATAATCTGCCGCCCAATGCATTTGCAATCCATAACAGTGATGGGTCTTATGGCGGGAGTACTGCATTCCGCAATAATCCTTTGGGAAGATTACAAGGCAGGGGCTACGTTAGAAACCTTGCCAGAACCATGCAGATCAGTTTAACTGCAAAACAAAAACTGGATTTCATAACAACAGGATTGTCTGCAAACGTGTTGTATTCATACGATGCTCAGGGAAATTATCAATCTGGTTTAACTACTGATTATGTTGTAGTTGATACAAATAATGTTTCGTACAGAACCCCGGCTCCCTTAAGTTATTATCCCGCAAACTTTAATAATAACAACCGTAGAAATGAACTGTGGCTGGGCTTTGATTATGATCGATTATTTATTCAGAAACACCAGATCAATGCGTCATTGCGTTTTCAACGTTCGGTAGATGCCACAGCAGATCGCCTGGATTACAGAGGCCAGCAAATCTCTCTGAGAGTTGACTATGGGTTTATGAACAGGTATTTTGCCGGATTTGTAGGAAGTTACGCGGGAACAGAAAACTTTGCCAAATCTCACCGTTATGGATTTTTTCCTGCTGTATCTACGGGATGGATATTATCCGAAGAGCCTTTTTTTAAAACTTCCTCCACATTCAACTATATAAAAATCAGGGGCTCTTATGGAACGATCGGTAATGGAGAAATCGGCGGAGCGAGATTACCTTTTAGAACCCTTTACAGGATAGGCAGTTTTGGTTATCCTTTCGGTACCAGCTTCGCTGCAACCAATAGTTCGGATCCGTTGTCTCTTGTCAATGAAGATATAGCATGGGAAAAAATAAAAAAATTGAATGCAGGCATTGATATTGTTTTATTAAGGAAATCTTTATCCTTAACTGTTGATTATTTTAAAGATGAAAGAAGAGATCTGTTAACAGCCGCCAATTTGCCGGGGATACTTGGCATTGGTGTAACAGGCTTCAATGGCGGTGTTGTAACAAGTAAAGGAGTTGAAACATCGCTTAATTTCAAAAAGCAAATTGATAAGATAAACATATCGCTTAACGCAAATTATACTTATGCTAAAAATGAAGTGAATTATGTAAACGAACCTTTTGGAACAATCGGTTATCAATCCGCTATCGGGTTTAGCACAGGAAATGTTACCGGAACTTCTTCCAAATTGTTATACTTGTCTGATGGTCTTTTCAGGGATCAAAGTCAAATTAATAATAGCCCCGTTCAAGGTGCCGCCGGAACTATAAAACCCGGCGATATAAAATATAAAGACATCAATGGTGACGGCCTGATAAACAGTCTCGACAGAATAACAACTAACTATAGCGACATCCCATCGGCTTACTATGGATTTGGATTTAATCTTACTTATAAGATTTTTGAGTTAAGCACACAGTTTGAAGGCGCCTCTGGCCGTACAATCCAAATTAAAAACATTATTAATTCTGGCCCCGATGGTTTGAATCAGTTCAGCCTTCAACGATTTACCCCGGCTACTGCAACCACTGCTTTATTTCCACGCCTGGCAAATCCTGCCAGTACAAATAATAACCTGGAGTCAGATTTCTGGTTACGGTCAGGCGACTTCCTGAAATTGCGGACTGTATTGTTTGGAATTTCTTTACCTGAAAAACTGAGCGGCCATTTACATCTTAGTAATGTTCAGCTTTATGCGGCCGCTTATAATTTACTAAATCTTAAAAAGTCAGATAATAATATCGACCCTGAAATGCCTGGCGCAGGTTACGGTTCGGCATATCCGAACTTAAAAACATTCACATTAGGTTTGAAGGTTCGACTCTAATTAATTATTACAAAAATGATTTATGATAAATAGAAAATTCATTTTCAATATTATTTTCTTCCTGGTAATCTTCTCAGGTTGTAAAAAAGATTTTCTGGAGTTTCCTTACACTGAGGGCCCGGTTCCCGAAGATGTGGTTTGGGGCATAGACCGTAATGCAAGAGGATATTTAAACTTTGCCTACCGTGGATTAGGGGGGACCGGCTATGGAACTGATCGATATAATTTATCTGGTGGTGCCATTTTAGCTGATGCATCGGATGAGGCAGTCTGCTCTGACCTCAGTAATCCAATAAACAGAATGAACAATGGCACATGGGCGCCTTCACTTACGTTTGATGATCAGTATAGTACTTTGTATACGTCTATCAGAATGACGAATGAATTTTTAGCAAAATCTCCCGGCAGTGGTATCTATCCTGCATCAGATATTACGGGATTAAGAGGGGAAGCATTTTTCTTAAGAGCAATGTATCATTTTGAATTGTTCAAAAGATATGGCAGAATAGTGTTGGCAACAAGATCGTTTTCTCCAACGGAGAATCTTAACCTGCCAAGGAACAGTGTTGATGAAGTTGTAAAACAAATTGGTCTTGATTGTGATTCTGCAATTGCAATGATACCGGCGGTATATAACGGAAGCGGGACTGTTTCACCTTATGATGATGGTAGCGATCCTTTTAACAGGGGCCGGGCTACAAAAACTGTAGCCATGGCTTTAAAATCAAGATTGCTTTTATATTATGCGAGCCCGTTATACAACGAGGCCAATGACCTGGCACGCTGGCAAAATGCAGCCAATGCAGCCAAAACTTTAATTGATTTAAATAAGCACGCATTATTAAACAGTGTAGATTATACCAATCTTTGGAATTATTCAAATGCACCAACCCAGTACAATAAAGAAGTAATTTTTGCTACAACCGCACTGCTTACCAATGCCATTGAGAGTAACAATGCGCCTGTTGGTTTTACAGGAGGCCTGGGAAGAACAAATCCAACGCAGGATCTTGTAGATGCATTCGAGATGACAAATGGCAAACCCATTTCTGATCCGACATCAGGTTACAACCCGGCTAACCCATATTTAAACAGAGATCCAAGATTGAACAGGTTTATTGTTTATAATGGATCGACGTTTAAAACTGGTACGTTATCCCGCGCAGTAGAAACCTTTGATGGTGGTCTTGATAATCCTGCTTCCAATCCTAATGCGACTAAAACGGGATATTATATGCGTAAGTTCCTCAGTGATGTGGCAACATACAATGTTACTACACCTGCAACAGTGAGAAGACCCTGGGTGATATTCAGGTATGCCGAAACATTATTAAATTATGCAGAAGCTTTGAATGAAGCTGTGGGAGCAAGTACTGAAGTTTATAATGCTGTAAATCAAATCAGGGTAAGAGCCGGAATGCCTGTGCTTCCTGCCGGGCTGTCACAAGTTCAAATGCGTGACCGTATCCGCAACGAGCGCCGTGTAGAATTATGTTTTGAAGACCATCGTTTTTTTGATGTAAGGCGCTGGATGCAGGGTAATATATATTTTAATGGTGCTGTAAGAGGAATGAGAATAATAAAAAACGGAGCCTCGCTAACCTACACACCTTTTACTGTAGAGAACAGGGTATTCCTGGCAAAAAATTATTTATATCCCATTGCGTTAAATGAATTGAATACAGCACCTGCTTTACAACAAAATCCCGGATATTAATTGTGAATCTATTTTTTAAAACCTTATTTAGTAATGGGTTTTCACTATTTAGTAGAAAACGAAACGCATCATTTTCCTTTGAATAAAAAAAACAATGGTGTTGACTGTGCCACCTGTGCCGAAGGGATCATTATTTAAATGGGTACAGGTTGCGAGATTTGTACCAATAGAGAGTTGTGTGGTCAAACAGAAAGTATAAAATTAAAGTAACAACGTGATAGGCATGTTAGAACAACCTATGAGATGGTTTGTGCAGTAAATAGCTGAAATAAACCGCTTGCAATCATTACTCAAACAGGCAATTAGTCCAATCATTAGGTATTATCGCGTCAATAGAAAACTGAAGTGTGAAGATTGAGATTAAAAAAAAACAAGGTTCGGGAGTTCTATGAGGGGTTCGAACCGTATTATTCGATCTCAAGTTATAATTATTTAGCAACACAGGGACATGATAGTACATGATGGGTAACTATTCGCTAACTTTTATTTTTAGTTCTTATTGACTGCCATATCGAAACATTATGCAAGTAATACTAGGCGTTATTTTCCATTTCATAGGCGGGTTCGCCTCAGGTAGCTTTTATATGCCATTTAAAAAGATAAGAGGCTGGGCATGGGAGAGTTACTGGATCATTGGCGGAATTTTCTCCTGGCTTATCGTGCCACCGCTTGCGGCCTGGTTAACATTGCCGGGGTTTTCTGAGATCATTAAATCTGCTTCTGGCGATGCGATAAAATACACCTTGCTCTTTGGTATCTTATGGGGTTTTGGCGGATTAACCTACGGATTGGCAGTTCGTTATCTCGGCATGTCGTTAGGTAATTCTGTGGTGCTGGGTTTCTGTTCGGCATTCGGCGCATTGGTTCCTTCCATCTATTATAATTATCACCCTGCAGATGGTAAAACCACATTTAATGATCTTATTCATACTTCATGGGGGCAGATCGTTTTAGGCGGAGTTATACTTTGTTTGTTGGGAATTTATATCTGCGGAAGAGCCGGTATGCTGAAAGAAAAAGAATTAACTGCTGAAGAAAAAAAGCAGTCGGTCACAGAATTTAGTCTTGTGAAAGGAGTGATTGTTGCGGTGTTCTCAGGCATTATGAGTGCCTGTTTCAATTTTGGTATTGAAGCCGGAAAGCCAATGGCGGCTGCGGCTATAGCAAGAGGATTGAACCCGCTTTATCAAAATAATGTAACTTATGTAGTGTTGTTATGGGGCGGGCTTACAACGAATTTAATATGGTGCGTTATTTTAAATGCAAGAAATAAAACATTTAAAAATTATACTGATAAACTTACTCCGCTGAAAAAAAATTACCTGCTCGCTGCATTAGCAGGTACTACCTGGTTTTTACAATTCTTCTTTTACGGAATGGGAGAAAGTAAATTAGGAAATGGCGCCAGCTCATGGATATTACACATGGCCTTTATCATACTCATCGCCAATATGTGGGGATTTGTTTTGAAAGAATGGAAAGGTGTCAGCGGAAAAACACGAACGACAATTATTTTGGGCGTTGCTATTATTATCGCTTCGGTAATGCTAGTGGGTTATGGAAATTATCTAAAACAATAGTTGATTAAAAATATTTACAATGCCTGTTACAGCAACATTTAAACACGTGAGCTTTTTGTGGAACGAGGCCAGGGCACTGGATTTTCAGGGTGATGAAGTGGCACTGCTGATATATCGTTCAAATTTATTGGGTTCTGATCTGAGGATAACGAATTACGGCGGCGGCAATACTTCGTGCAAGACTTTTGAAAAAGACCCATTAACGGGTGAAGAGACTGAAGTAATGTGGGTGAAGGGTTCGGGCGGAGACATCGGTACTCTGAAACGTAATGGCCTTGCAGGTTTATACGTAGATCGTTTGCGCAGTCTTAAAAATGTGTATCGAGGACTAGCGCATGAAGATGAAATGGTTGAACTTTTTAATCATTGTATTTACGATCTTAATTCTAAAGCGCCTTCTATTGATACGCCGCTGCATGGTTTTCTTCCTTTCAAACACATCGATCATTTACATCCTGATGCGGCCATCGCGATTGCTGCTGCTAAAGATGGCGAGCAGATCACCAAAGAATTGTTCGGGGGCAAAATGGGCTGGGTGAACTGGCAAAAACCGGGTTTTGATCTTGGATTGAAACTGAAAGAATGCCTCGATAAAAATCCTGGCATAAGAGGTGTCATGCTGGGCTCTCACGGCTTATTTACCTGGGGCGATACGGCGTATGAATGTTATATCAACTCATTGGAAATAATAGAACGCTGCGCTGAATATAACGATGGCTTTGTAAAAAAGAAACCTGCTTTCGGCGGCGCAAAAATAACTTCTTTATCAAAAGATCAGCGCCTGCAACAGGCTGCCGCTCTCGCACCGGTACTTCGCGGGTTCTGCTCTTCATCAACCAGAATGGTAGGACATTTTAATGATGATGAAGCGGTGCTTGAATTTATTAATTCAAATGATCTGGATCGTCTTGCTCCGATGGGAACGAGTTGCCCTGATCATTTTTTAAGAACGAAGATCAGTCCGCTTGTACTTACATTAAAACCCGGTGAGGATATTTCCGGTGTAGATGAGTTAAAGAAAAAACTCGCACCTCAGTTTGAGGCATATCGTAAAATGTACCGCGAGTATTATGATAAAAGTAAACGAAGCAACAGTCCTGCTATTCGTGATGTAAATCCGGTGGTAATTTTATATCCCGGTGTTGGTATGTTCACTTTTGCTAAAGAGAGATCGACTGCCCGGATTGCCGGAGAATTTTATATCAATGCGATCAATGTAATGAATGGTGCAGAAGCCATCTCTCAATACACATCACTGCCAAGACAGGAAGCATTCGATATTGAATACTGGCTACTGGAAGAAGCGAAACTTCAACGTTTACCAATGCCAAAACCATTATCAGGAAAAATAGCACTCATTACAGGAAGCGCTGGTGGAATAGGAAAAGCGATCGCTAAAAAATTCGCTGAAGAAGGTGCCTGTGTTTTATTAAATGACAACGATGTGCAGAGACTGCAAAATGCACAGAAAGAGTTTCAGGATAAATTCTCAAAAGATTGTTGCGCATCTGTTGCACTCGATGTGACTAAAAAAGATAACATTGAACATGCATTGGATATAGCAGCCATTTATTTTGGCGGGATTGATATTGTAGTGAATTGTGCAGGCTTATCGATCTCCAAACCAATTGAAGAACACACCGAAAAAGACTGGGATCTTTTGTATGATGTTTTAGTGAAAGGACAGTTTCTTGTAACGCAGGCTTCTGTTGAAGTAATGCGTAAACAGGGTATGGGGGGCGATATTTTAAACATAGTAAGTAAAAACGCATTGGTATCCGGACCTAATAACGCAGGCTATGGTTCTGCAAAAGCCGCACAATTACATTTGAGCAGACTGAATGCAGCAGAATTAGGAAAAGATAAAATACGAGTGAATGTAGTAAACCCTGACGCGGTGATAAGCGATAGTAAGATATGGGAAGGCGAATGGGCAGCGGGCCGTGCGAAAGCTTATGGCATTACAGTAGAAGAACTTCCTGCGTTTTATGCTAAGAGAACTTTATTGAACGAAGTGATTTTGCCTGAAGATATTGCCAATGCATCGTTTGCATTTGTAAGCGGGCTGCTCGATAAATCAACTGGTAATGTATTAAATGTAGATGGCGGCGTGGCGAATGCATTCGTTCGCTAATCAAATAATTTACTATGGAACGTGTCGCGTTCAAAATGCAATTAAAAAAAGGGTTTGAAGCGGAGTATAAAAAAAGGCATGACGAGATATGGCCCGAGCTGGAGGAGTTATTAAAAGAAACCGGCATCAGCGAATATTCTATTTTTCTCGATGAAGCTACAGGTGCATTATTCGGTGTCTTAATTGCACAGGATGCTGCTGGTTTAGATCATTTGCCTGCGCAGGCCGTTATGCAACGCTGGTGGAAATACATGGATGATATTATGGAAACAAATCCTGATAACTCTCCTGTAAGTATCCCCCTAAAAGAGGTATTTTACTTAAGTTAATTTTTTATTTTACGATTGCTATGCTGATTGAGAAATTTAAGATCGAAGAACTCAATAATGAGTTATTAAGTGATCATCGCCGTAAGTTAAATGCAGTTGCGCCATTGGTGAGAAATGTGGAGGATGTGCTGCAAAAATTAATTGATTTCCAGATTGCTATCCCAAGCTGGGCGCTGGGTGCAGGTGGAACGAGGTTCGGTCGTTTTTCTATCGGTGGTGAACCGCGTAATCTTGAAGACAAGATTGAAGATGTAGGATTGCTTCATGCACTGAACCGTTCTAGCGGTGCGATCTCTTTACACATTCCATGGGACATTCCTGGAAATATCAATTCAATAAGAGCACTTGCGGCACAATATGGTTTGCGTTTCGATGCCGTTAATTCAAATACTTTCCAGGATCAGCCCGATCAGCAACACAGTTATAAATTCGGATCGCTGCAGCATGTTGATAAAGCCGTAAGACAACAAGCCATTGATCATAACATTGAAGTGATCAGGCACGGCATAGAACTTGGTTCTGAATCTTTAACCGTTTGGTTATCTGATGGTTCCTGTTTTCCGGGACAATTAAATTTTCGCAAGGCATTTCAAAATACACTGGAAGGCTTGCATGAAATTTATAAAGCGCTTCCAGAGAACTGGAAAATGTTTGTGGAATACAAAGCGTATGAACCGAACTTTTATTCGATGTCAGTAGGAGACTGGGGACAGTCTTATTTATATGCAAGTAAACTTGGGCCGAAAGCTTATACTTTAGTTGATCTCGGTCATCATCTTCCTAATGCAAACATCGAACAGATCGTTTCTCTTTTGTTGATGGAAGGAAAGCTCGGTGGTTTTCATTTCAATGATTCTAAGTATGGTGATGATGATCTTACTGTAGGCAGCATCAATCCATATCAACTCTTTTTAATTTTCAATGAGCTGGTGGAAGGAATGGATGCGAAGGGAATGACACATGCGACAGACCTGGGATGGATGATCGATGCATCGCATAATGTAAAAGATCCGCTTGAAGATTTGTTGCAGTCTGTAGAAGCGATTAAGATTGCTTATGCACAGGCGTTGCTGATAGATGCAAATGAACTTGCTGACGCAAGAAATAATAATGATGTGGTGCGTTGCCAGGAAATTTTGCAGGACGCTTACAGAACAGATGTGCGGCCATTGGTTGCAGAAGCAAGACTTCGGGCCGGCGGTGTGTTGCGGCCTTTGCAGGTAACCCGCCAGTTAAAAATAAGAGAGCAACTCATTAAACAACGCGGTTTAAAAACAGTGGCCACGGGGCTGTAGCAAATGAAACCAATTCCTGTTGTTGCGATCATCGATGTTGGTAAGACCAATAAAAAATTGTTCCTGCTCGATGAGCAGTATAAGATCGTTTACGAGCGAACCGCGAAATTTATTGAAACAACAGATGAAGATGGCGATCCCTGCGAAAACCTCGAAAGTTTACGTTTATCCGTTTTCGATTCATTGCAGCGTGTATTTTCTAAAATGAAATACGATGTTAAAGCAGTAAATTTTTCTGCGTATGGCGCCAGTTTCGTTTACATTGATAAAGAAGGAAATCCATTAACTCCGTTATATAATTACCTCAAACCTTATCCGCCGGAGTTACAAAAAAAATTTTATGATACTTATGGCGGAGAAGGAGCATTCTCTTATACAACTGCTTCGCCTGTTTTAGGCAGCCTGAATTCAGGAATGCAATTGTATCGCTTGAAAAAAGAGCGCCCTGAAATATTTAAGAAGATAAAAGCGGCCTTGCATTTTCCGCAATATTTAAGTTTTTTACTTACGGGAAAAGTTTGTTCAGATATCACGAGCATTGGCTGTCATACCAACCTGTGGAACTTCAAAGAAAATAAAGATCATGAATGGGTAACTAAGGAAGTCATCGCACCGGTGCTGCCACCGCTTTGCAACTGTGAAGAAGTTTCACCTGCTATATTACCGGGTAAGAATTATGTAGTTGGTACAGGACTGCATGATAGTTCAGCCGCAGTGATACCATACCTCGTGAATTTCCAGAAACCATTTGTACTTATTTCAACAGGTACGTGGTGTATTAGTTTAAATCCTTTCAATCATTCTCCGCTTACACAGTATGAACTTGCACATGATATGCTTTGTTACATGCAATACAAAGGCTCACCTGTAAAGGCTTCGCGACTTTTTGCGGGTCATGAACACGATGAGCAGGTAAAACGAATTGCTGAATATTTCAACCAGGACGTCATTAAATACAGAACAATTGAATTTAATCCTGAAGTGTCTGCACAATTGCAACGTGCTGAAAGACCTGCAGATACGAAACAACTTATTCATGGCAGTATTTTTTCAAAGAGAAACCCGGCTGATTTTCCTGACGATATTCATGCTTACCATCAATTGATGGCTGATATCATGATGGCGCAGCAATTTTCCACACAATTAGTTTTAGATGGCACCGAGATAAAAAGAATTTTTGTTGACGGTGGATTTAGTAAAAATTCTATTTATATGAACTTGCTGGCAGCTTCTTTTCCTAAAATGGAAGTATTTGCTGCTTTTGTTGCCCAGGCCACTGCTTTAGGTGCAGCTTTGGCGATTCATAAGGCCTGGAACAGGCATTCATTTCCCAATGACCTGATGAAACTTCAGTACTATCCTGCAAACGCATGAAAGTTTTGTATATACGCTTAGTGCGACAAAACATGGTCCTCGATCAAGCTGAGGCTATACGCCCCTGTCATATAAACCATTGACTAAAATCCATTAAACCCTACCTCACCTATCAACTTAACTTCCACTGATGTCTGCTTATAGATATCAAGAGACAGCTTTCATATTGCTAATCACAAAATGAAAATCTCATCAAGCGCTAATTTTCTAACTTAACAATTTTGCTATTATCATTCACCTTCAAATCAATTAATAAATTATTGGGATCGATACCAGCTCGTGTTGGTTTGTTTGGAACAGTTAAAGTGATTGTTTGTTGCCCTGTGCGGATCCGGTGCTTTTGCAGATAGAGAACTTTGTCTAACTCCTTTCCTTTTTCCGGCGCGCTAAATACACCTATCTCTATCCAGTCACTCATAGGTACCCGAGTTTCATTTCCCATTTCGTCTATTATATCTTTGCGTGCCTGTACACGAAGTGTAACCTGCCAGTTACCATCTTTTGTTGGTTGAGCAGTTACGTTATCTGTTTTAAGATCCCAATAGGTGTTTACTTCAAACAGATCATGTAGCAGGTATTGAAGTGTATCCGGAGTGATTGCTTTTAGTTCGCGGTAAAGATCGAGTGTAGTGGGCAGGGGAGGTTTGCCCGATCCATGCTTCGCCAGCAATTGTTTCAACGCACCATTTACCCGTTCCTTATTAATGTATTTGCTGAGAGCATACAAAGCAAAAGGCCCTTTACGATAACCCTGATATTGATCGCTGGCACGAAGCAAAGGAACTGCCGCTTTTGTACGTGGTATTTCATACGTCTTCCGTATTTGTGTGAGGTACCGTTGCAAACATTCGTTGCCATACTTTTCCTCTAATACTTGCATGCCGGTGTAAACTGCAAAAGCCTCTGTTAATACGAAGGCTCCTTCCACACGAGCAGGTAATAGTTGTGCAGCGCCCCACCATTGGTGTGCCGTCTCATGCGCCACTATATAAAAGGGCAGATCGTAAGCATCTTTATCGATTGGATTTAATAGGGAGAACCCTTCTTCGAAATCGATGGTGGTGGCTTCTGCATGCATGCCTGAACCATAACCGGGGTGCTCTACCAACCTGAACACATCATAAGGATACGGCCCAAATTGTTTAGTATAATAAGCCAGCGCCGAACGAGCCCCATCCAGCATGCTTTTGAGGTTTGCCCTATGATCGCGTTGATGAAATACCTGGACGGTTACATTGTTCCACTTCACTTCGTGCACAGCATATTTTGCAGAGAAGAAAGCATATTGATTTGGAATGGGCGCATTCGTAACATAATGAAAATAACGGCGGCCATCTTTTGCCCATGTACGCTGCAACCTTCCCGGGGCAACGGCAACCTGGTCCGCATCTGTGCTTACAATCGCTTCAAAATTTGTTTGATCAGCCTGGTATAAGTTATAACGTGCTTCCACATTATAAAGAGAAGGCATTAGGGGACGCGGCGCTAGTCCATGCTTTTTTCTCAGGCTTACATCACTTATGCAACGGTAAGCTTGAAAGCCGACAACAGGTAATAAATGCCTGTTGGTAAAATAGGTGCCATTAGCTAGTACATACGACCCAGCACCACTGTTGCTAAAACCTCTCTGTGCAAAATCCACGCTGAAGTTAATGTGCATGGAGTCTCCCGGTTGCAATGCATTTGCAAGAACATACACCATGTCAGCAGCATTGTTTCTGGAAGTCAGCAGCTTTGCCTGCCGGTCAAAAACGATCCGGTGTGTTGATACACCACTAACAGTTGAAAGCAGTATAGAATCGATAGGCACTGCGCTGTTATTTACCAGTTGGTAAGTGCCAGTAATGGTGGCTTTAGTTTGTTTGGGATAGATGTTAACCCAGAGTTTTGTGCCCACGACCGTTGCTTGTGGTAAGTGTTCGAACCGTATAAATTGTTTTTCATAGTCCACGCTTTTTGCTATTCTTTCTGAGGTTGAGTCATACTCGTTAAGCACATGAGTATTGTAAAAAATGAAACCTCCAACTGATATGATCAGGCTTACCGCTAAAATGGTGGTCCAAATGGTTAAACCTTTAAAGCGAGCCATAGCTAATTGAAGGCGTGATTTGAATCCAGACTCTTTACTTCTCACCCAAAGCAGATTTGCCAGTACAGCCAGCAGCAAAGCCCATGCAACCCAATACAACTTAAACCATAGCCAGGTCTGCAGCGAAGGTCCAAAGCCGTTGATGTCACTAAATGACCAGCCAGTATCCGAACCATAAATGAGCAACTTATTTTCGATACCAAGCGTTGGAGCAAAAGTTATGTATCCGAAGGCGATCAATATCAGGAGCTGAGCAATGTATTTCTGATTAACAAGTACGTGCACTACAAAGGCAAGCAATGCAAAGAGTAAATAATCTATCAACTGAATGCCGAATAAAGTTTGCAGGTATTGGCCAATTTCAAAATGGTTATAACCAAGGTTCAATTGTATAAGTATGCCAGTCATCATTAGTAATGTCAACCACACCATCAGGGTAAACGTCAACCCTAAAAACTTACCAGTGAAAAGCACCCACTCCTGCACAGGGGCTGCACCCGTTATTTCACTCATACCTGCATCCCTTTCTCTCCAAACCAGCTCACCGACATAAAACATTACCAGTAATGGAATGATGATCCAAGGCGTTTGGGCATTAGTTAAAGGAGCGGTAAGAAATGTGAGTAGATGATTCGTTCTCGGGATCATTGGGACACCGAGGAAATCCGTTTTAAGCGGAACAATTACAAACACTAGCAATGCAATAAATGCCAGGAAGAAAATACCTACGCGGCTTTTTGCAAGTTGCTTAAATGATACGATCGCTATGGTGAGTGTTTGTTTTGCCTGTGCTGCAAAACCAAATCTTTGTCTAACAGTTGGTACAGTAACCCGTGTTGTCTCCACGATACCAATACTTACCGGTAATAATGCGGGGTGATGTATTTTTCGCTTTACCTTCCTTCGTTTCCACCAAGAACTACCAGCGGTTGGATGGGCAAACCGAAAGCGGGAATAAGTACACCCTAGTGCAATAAAGCTGATGCAAAACCAGAACAGCCGGTTCCACAATAACGGACCTTTCAGGCTAATGACGGCAGAATTGAGCTGAACGGGCGTGAATTCAATCGTCAACTTGTTCAGCATGATACTGAAGCTCATCGGATCAACCAGGTTACCATAACCACTACTTTGGGTTGATTGATTTAGTGCTGAACCTAGAATATAAGCCAGGAAAAAAAGTAGTCCACCGGCCAGAAAACTTGCCATCGCACTCCTCTTTAAGGCAGCCATCGAAAATTGAATTGCCGTGGCAAAGAATGCGTTTGGCAACGCGATAAAGAAATAAGAAGCGAGGTATGTAGCTGAGCGAAAAGGGCCAATGATGGCGGGTTCTAATTCATTTAAATAAACGGCTATCAGTATGCCTGCCGGTATTGCAAGCATGATGACGGCATTGATAACAAATGCTGCAAGGAACCTGCCTCCGAGGTATTCAGCCTTCGATACAGGAGCAGTGTAAGTAAGCGGATGCATTCGGGTTTGCACATCGCGGGTTGCTGCATGGCCCGCAACTGATGAACCAACCAATAGCCACAAAACGCAACTCAAAACAGTAACCACCCCGATGACCACGGGTGCATTGACCAGTATATAACCATCGCGGGCATCGTCAGCATAATTCATGGTTATAACCATGAATGAACTTGCTAACAACACTAAAAAATACAACCATACTGATGCTGTGCGCAGCTGGCAACGGAACTCAAAACGAAAGATGTGAAGCAGCTTCATGATGTTACCTCCTGTTGCTTTGCCGAAGCATTACCATAATGACCGGCCATGGTACAGAAATACACATCTTCCAGGTCTGTCTCTGCGTGTTCGAAGCCATTGCCCGGATCTTGTTCGCTGTATATATGTACAACTGTTTGCCCCGCGAGCAGTTTGGTTGTTATGACGGCATACCGCTGCTCTATGTTTGTCAACGCATTTTTTTCAATCATCCTGCGCCAGATCTTTCCTTTCAATTCATTCACCGCTCTCAGGGGCTCGGCTTCCAGTAGAATTTGTCCTTTCCTGATGATCGCCATCTTAGTGCACAGCTCTGAAACATCTTCTACAATATGTGTTGAAAGTATCACTGCACTGTTCTCTCCCAATTCACTCAAGAGATTTAAAAAACGAACTCTTTCTGCAGGGTCAAGGCCGGCAGTGGGTTCGTCCACGATCATTAATTTAGGATTGCCCAATAGGGCAACTGCCACACCAAAGCGTTGGCGCATTCCACCGGAATAACCGCCGAGCTTCTGCCTGCGCACATCCCATAAATTCGTTTGCCGCAGCAGTGCTTCCACTATAACTTTTCGTTCCCCTCTATTAGTTATACCTTTTAATATAGCAAAATGATACAGCAGATTTTCTGCACTCACTTTCGGATAGACACCAAATTCCTGTGGCAGGTAACCCAATGTTTTGCGCACCTCATTTTTTTGATGCAGCACATCGAGGTTGTCCAGTTGAATGCTTCCATTGTCAGGATCCTGCAAGGTTGCGAGGATGCGCATCAGCGTAGATTTACCTGCACCGTTGGGACCAAGCAAGCCATACATTCCGTTTGGTATATCGAGCGTTACGTTGTTGAGTGCCCGCACACCGTTTGCATAGGTTTTCGAGACATTGCGGATAGACAAGCCAAATTTGTGATTTTCCATTTTATTCCATTTACTCCGGTTGTTGTTTTTACCCTAAGAAAGTGAAGCACTATTAGCACACTTTCATTTTTTATTTAAATACAAAACAATCGTTACGAAACTGGAAAGGGAAAAGCGATATGCTAGTGCGTTGAAGTAATCGACCAACCACTGCGTTGCTTCCGCCAAAACATTTGCAGGCGCTATTTCACCATTCATAGATTGGACCAAGGCACTGGTAGAGCAGGTGGCTGGTGAAAGGCAGGAAAAAATACCTTTGATCCATGAAACGAGTTAAAAAGGTGTTCTTGATGGTCCATATTATTCTGTGGATCTTGTTCACCTTGCTGATGGGCCTTCAACTAAGCCAGGACAATTCGTACTGGCTGAGGTTAACCGTGGGAGTGGTCTTTACATCTTTGTATGTTTTTTACCTGCATTTCTCTCTGCTGACCCGCTCCGCAGGTAAAAGAAAGAAGGGTGCCTATCTTCTAAAGCTTGCAGGCATTGTATTTACCGGCCCTTTTATTTATTTATTTTTACATTATAAGACGCTGGATACCTGGGACCTTTTCTCCGAATATTATTTTATTTCGCTTGTCTCAATAGTAATCCCATTTCTTTTCCTAAGCTGGCTGGCCAGGGTTACTGAGAATCTGGTAACGAATACAGTAAAAAAAGAACAGTTGGAGAAACAGGCTGTGGAAGCTGAGCTCTATTACCTTAAATCGCAGATCAACCCACACTTCCTATTCAATACGCTTAATAACATACACACGCTGGTGTACAAGCAAGCCCCGACAGCCCCGGAAGCAGTTATGCAGCTGGCTTCTCTTATGCGCTACATGATCTATGAGTCAAATGCTGATACAGTACCCCTTTCGAGGGAGATGGAATATTTGCAGGATTATATGAGTTTGCAGCAACTAAGGTATAAAGAGAGCCCGGTGGTGCAGCTGAAGATACAGGGAGACATGGCAGCTTGCCACATTGCGCCGCTGCTGTTCATCCACCTCCTGGAGAATGCCTATAAACACAGTCCCGCCCGACTTGCTCCCGGCGATCTTAAGGTAAGTGTGGAGGTGAAGGATGACGCACTTACCTTCAGTGTGCAAAACCCGGTGAATAAGAAGTTTAGCCATATCCTTAATGAACCCGGAGGTATCGGTCTGATGAATGTTCATAAAAGACTTTTTTTGCTGTACCCGGACGAGTACACACTGGACATCCGGGACCAGGGCGAAACATTTGCAGTTGTTCTTAAAATTCACCGCCTTCAATCAAAGCCTCATGAAAGAAAAGCTCAGCTGCTATATCATTGACGATGAGCCACTGGCGCAGGAGATACTGGAAGCGTACATCGCAAAGGTTCCTTTCCTTGAACTGAAAGCCATTTTTTTGAGTCCGCTGGAGGCAGCGGGTTCACTGGATAAAGACTGCCCCGACCTGCTTTTCCTGGACATCAACATGCCCGACCTGGATGGGCTCAGTTTTATTCCAATGCTGAACCCGAAACCGGCGATCATCCTGACCACGGCATATGACCACTTTGCCCTAAAGGCCTTTGAGCTAGAGGTGAAGGATTACCTTTTAAAACCGTTTTCGTTTGAACGGTTTTATAAAGGCGTACTGCGTCTGTACCAGGAACAAAACCAGAAAGGGCAGCCGGAAACAAGGGAGCCAGCACCAGCATCGAAAAGCGAACAGGAATATATTTTCCTGAAGGTGGGCCACCGCCTGCAGAAAGTTGCCACACATGATATTCTTTTCGTGGAGGGTATGAAAGACTACCTGCGTATCCATACCAGGGGAGAAAAGATCATGACGCTTCTGAGTTTTGCCAAACTGGAAGAGTTGCTGCCTTTAGCTGAATTTGCCCGCGTACATCGTTCCTTCCTGGTGGCGGTTAACAAAATTGACCACATCGAGAAAAACAGAATCCGAATTGGAGACCAGATCATCCCTGTCAGTGACAGCTATGCTGATGCCTTTCATAAAAAAATCAGAGGCCTTTAGTAAAGTCGTTTTGTTTGTCTGTATTTCTTTGCTGCGTCGATCGGTGTAATTCCGGAGCCATTTTTCGCAAAATCGAGAATATACCAGGAGGGTTCGGGAACTCAGGGCTCAACAAAAAAAAGTGCTCCGAAAGGAGCATTTTTTTTTGCGAACGAGGCAAGCTCACTGGCCAAAGTATAGCAGATAAAAAAAGAAGGCACGCAAGTGCTGCGCTTATTTTTCTTCAATCCCTTCGATACAGGGATCACTGGAAGTAATCGCCTCAGCGTTCTTATCTGTAATAGCTGGAAGCTTCAAACAAAATAAAAAAAACGAGGCGCCTTGTTTTTGAAAACAGGAAAATGATTCGAACTTTTCTCTACTCAAATACCTCATCAAGTATTGAAAATGCATAACCTTTCCCTTCCAAAGTCTTAAGCAATTTATCTAAACGATTATAAAATTTATCTGTTCTTTTAGGATCCGTTCCAAGATGAATTAGTAAGATGAAGCCGCTTAAGCCGTGCCCGTCATTTTGTTCCTTCTCAATTATCGACTGATATATCTCATCTGATGTTCGATAGTTTGATAATCCTGGAAAGGTATAGTCGGCAGTACTTTTAGTGCCGGGAGAAAAGTTCATTAGTTGGATTCCCATTTCTTTTGTCCATGCAGCAATACTATCGTTGTACCACTCGTAAGGTGGAATAAAATATTTGATGGAACTTTTATTAACACCAAAATTCTGTATTTCTGCAAGGTTTGCCAATAGATCATCTGTAAACTCTTTTCGGCTTACAAGTAAACTATCACGTTTATTCCAATCGCAATACAATAGATGCTTATCGCTGTGGGGACCCAGGTAATGCCCCTGGTCTTTTATCTGCTTAATTAAGTTTTTAAAAGCAGGATTCCTGTAAAAATTACCGGTAAAGAAAAAAGAAGCTTTGGCTTTATGGGCTTGTAAAGTCCTTAATATTTTTGTTCCGCCATCAGCAAATTCATCGGCTGTAAATACTAATGAAATTTTTTTTTTGCTTGTATTGCCTCGTATGATCGCTCCTTTTAGATAAGTCAATGGAGTTTCTTTCAATGCTTCAGCCTCTTTTGCTGCTAGTAAATAAATGAGTGAAGCAGTGCCATCCATAGTTGGTTCGTTGGTACTGTAATCTCCATAATCATCATGGTAAACAGCAAGATCGCTTTGAAACATACTATACTCATCAGCATCTTTAAGTGTAATACCAATGAGACTTTTATAAATGCTGGTATAAACGGGACCATCAACAAGGCCGCCGTTAATAGGATAATTCTTCAAATGAGTAAAGGCAGAATGTGGATCAACAGGCGTGTCTCCCCATGATGGTAAACCGTACACCATACTTGTACCCCATGGATTGCAGCCAAACAACCAATCGATGTTCGCCTGTTGCAACTCATCAAAGCTTTTATCGTTGGTTAACTGCCTGTACCAATAACATTGTATAGCAAAAGATGCAGTAAGATTATTGCTACACCATATAAACGGAACAGCCCGGTAAAAAGCGTTCTTCTTTGCTTTGTTCCAAACTCTTTGTATTCCTGTTTTGTAATAACCGATAACGCTGTCTGCATTGAAAGCTAAGTTTTCAATAAAATCTTTAGTATATCCTGTTGAGGGAAAGTTCTTTCGTGACTTCAATTGTCTGGCTAATTCATAATGACCGAGATTTATAAAGGGATACCATTGGTAATGATTAGCTGTATCAGCTCCTAACCATGGTGTTAGTTTTTCCTGCTTTGCATATCCAAGCGATTGTACCATATACCAGCCATTATCTCCGCTGCCCTTGTTATTATTGAGCATATTATGAATTGCAGCATCAGCAAGTTCAATGTCATCTATCCAATTATCTTCCGCATAAATATAGGGCGACCTTACTGACGCGGTTTGGGTAACACCTTTCTTCTTTAAGGCATAATCATAGGCACTCATCGCTTTGTCGTAATAACCTTTTCGTGCGCTCATCTTGTTATAAACACTATCAGTAGAATAAAGAAAATGCGCTAATGCAAATGCACTTGCGAACTTGGCTGCAGTGCTGGTGGTGCCGGTAGTATTGTTCATGAACCTGCCTCGTTGCTGGGGCTCACCGTTTACGAAATAAACGGGCCGTTCGAAGCCCTTACCATAGAAACTATCTTCCTTTGGTATTCGCATACCCATGTGGTCCCTGTCATCTCCTAATTGATTAAATAACCAATCTTTTTGTGGATGCATTTTAAGTAACCAGTTCAATCCCCATTGCGCTTCATCCATCACATCCGCTAATCCGTTTTTTCCTTCTAACCCGTTGGATTGTTTAGTATCAGTAAACACTTTCGGGAAGTCGCGATAAGCAGCAAGCAAATGATAAGTAGCGTTGGCAGAAGTTGTAGAATATTGTAAATAATCCGAAGCATCGTGCCAGCCACCGACAACATCTATATGGGTGCTGTCTTTCATAGGACCATACAATGTATATCCATCATGAGTATGACAACTATCTTTTAAAAAAGGATTGAAGCCACTTCGCTGTTGCCGCATGTATTGAAGACAAAAATCAGCAGCACCTTTATATACATCATTATCAATTTTAAATGCGGGAGAAGTTGCGGCGCCTGCTTTTAAATAATAAACACCCCGTTTTTTAAACGATGAAAAATTTAAGCGGTAAGTATTTGTAAAAGGTCCGTAAGCTCCAAAGTTTTTTCCTGCGCTGGTGATAAAAACTTTTTTGCCTGTTGTGCTATCAATCAAATCAAATGTTGTAATAGATATATTCTCTTTTGTGCACCAAACGGCAACTTTTACTCCTGCAGGTGTATAGCCAAGCTCGTTTATTCTTATCCATTGTAATGTTTCCTTTTTTTTGAACGAAACAATTAACACCACAAGCAGCACGTGAGCAAAGCAAAAAAATAGTTTTTTCATAAGCTGAATACCAGGAAAGTAAGAGATCATTCAACCATTTCACCAGGTCAAAGCAGCATTTCGACTGCACTTAAAGATATAGACTTCAGTCATAAACCACCAATCTGCATCTGGCTTAGTTCGTCCGTTTAATGAGCAACGGCTGCCTCAGCTGTGTGCACCGTCTTTACTTTTTTCTTCCTGTAAGAAAATTTAGTGATGAGTACAAACAATACCGGCACAATAAAGATGGCGAGTGTTGTAGCGGCGAACATGCCCCCGAAAACCGTCCAACCAATGGTTTTACGTGATTCCGCTGCGGCGCCACTGGCGAAAGCCAAAGGCAGCACACCAAATATAAATGCGAGCGATGTCATCACGATGGGCCGCAAACGAAGCCGCACAGCAGCAACGGTTGATTGCAGAATATCTGTGCCACTGTCAACTCGTTCTTTTGCATACTCAACGATCAGGATCGCATTCTTGGCAGCAAGACCAATCAGCGTGATCAATCCTATCTGCGCATAAATATTATTGGTAAGGCCCGGTAAAAAAGTAAGCGTAAGTATCGAACCAAATATCCCTACAGGCACCGCGAATAAAACAGAGAACGGTACGGACCAGCTTTCGTAAAGTGCAGCAAGAAACAAGAACACGAATACAATTGAGATGGCGAATATTTTCGCTGCACTGTCACCAGATTTAATTTCTTCGCTGCTCATTCCTGAAAACTCATAGCCGTAACCAGCAGGTAAACTCTTCGCTGTTTCTTTTAATGCAGTGATGGCATCGCCACTGCTAAATCCTGGTTTCGCACTTCCGTTTATTTCAATTGACCTGTAAACATTATAATGCGAAATAAGTGTAGGGCTCTCAATTGGCGTACTTGTAATTAATGAACTGAGCGGCACCATATTCCCCTGGCTGTTGCGCACATAATATTTTTCAATGTTACTGAGTGAAGAACGATAGCTGCTGTCGGCCTGCGTAACCACCCGGAAGTTTCTTCCGTATAAAGTGAAATCATTTACATAACTGCTTCCCAAAAATGAAGAGAGGGTAGTGTAAACTTCAGACAGGGAAACACCAAGCTGTTTTGCTTTCTCACGATCAACATTCACCTGGTAACTCGGAGTGCGTGCACTGAAGAAGGTAAATGCGGAACCAATTTCAGAACGCTGGTTAAGTGTTGCAATAAAAGTTCGTGCAACTTTTTCAAACTGCTGAACTGTTTCTGTAGCGGTGATCTGCTGCAACTCGAAAGTAAAACCTGCTGTTTGTCCAAGCCCCGGAATCGCCGGTGGAGAAATAGCCAGTATCCTTGCTTCTTTTATTGATGCCGTTCTTTTTTGTATCTCTTTAATTACTGCCTGAACATGATGTTCTTTTCCCTTACGGTCGTCCCATGGTTTTAAACTCACGAACATGGTACCCACATTTGATTTATTGGAAAAGCTGATAATGTTTAATCCAGCAAGACCACCAACAACTTTTATTTCAGGGATGGATTGCACTTTCGCCATCACCTGTTTCAGCATTTCAATACTTCTTGTTGTGGAGGTAGCCTCCGGCATTTCGTAAGTAACATATAACCTTCCTTCATCTTCCGTAGGAATAAACCCTGACGGTTTGTTTTTAAAGAGAAGAAATATTCCCGCGAATAATAAAACCAAAAACACCAGCACATAGGGCGTGCGTTTAATTCCTTTTACCACACCGCGGGTGTAAGAAGCCGTAACCCTGCCGAACCAATTATTAAAAGAGAAGAAGAACTTCTCCAGGATATTCTTTTTTTCAAGACGTCCCTTACTAGGCTTCAGCATCAGTGTACAAAGAGCAGGCGTAAGAGACAAAGCAACGAATGCAGAAATAGTTACTGATACTGCGATCGTGATTGCAAACTGCTGGTAGAGCCTGCCCACAATTCCCGGAACAAAACCCACGGGTATAAACACTGCAGCAAGAATTAATGCAATCGCAATTACCGGCCCCGAGATATCTTTCATCGCTTTGCGTGTAGCATCTTTGGGAGAAAGTTTTAAATGATCTATGTTATGCTGAACGGCTTCCACTACAACGATCGCATCATCCACCACAATACCAATGGCGAGTACAAACGCAAACATGGTCAATGTATTGATCGTAAAGCCAAACGGAATAAAAAATATAAACGTACCGATCAGCGATACAGGAATTGCCAGCACAGGGATCAATGTTGCCCTCCAGTTCTGCAGAAATAAAAACACAACCAGCACCACTAATACCAGCGCCTCTAATAATGTGGTGATTACTTCTTTGATGGAAGCCTTTACAACAGAAACCGTTTCCAGCGGCATGAGGTAATCAATATCTTTCGGAAAAGATTTCTTTAATTCAGTCAGTGCTTTCGTAACACCCTGGTAGGTTTCCAATGCGTTTGCACCCGGTGCCTGGTATAATAATATAAAAGCTGCGGGCTTTCCATTTACTAAAGCGTTAGAGCTGTAATCAAACTTGCCAAGTTCTACTCTCGCAACATCTTTTAAATACACAACACTTCCTGTGGAAGGAACAGTACGTACAACAATATCCCTGAACTGGTCTTCTGTATTAATGCGGCTGTTGGTTAAAATACTGTACTCAAAACTTTGCTTTGTTGGCTGAGGGTTGCCGCCCACCGTACCTGCGGCTACTTGTAAATTTTGTTCTGAAAGTACTGCGATAACGTCTGCAGGTGTAATATTCAGCGCCGCCATTTTTTCCGGGTTCAGCCAGATCCTCATTCCAAAATCATCTGCTCTCGAAACAATATCACCTACACCTTTCACTCGCTGAAGTGCATCCTTCATATAAATATTCACATAGTTCCCGATGAACTTTGCATCGTGTGTTCCATTGGGCGAATAGAAAGCCAGCGCCACCATGATGCTTGGGTTTCTTTTACGCACCGTTACGCCTAAACGCCTCACCGCATCCGGTAAGCCTGGCTGGGCAACGCTTACACGGTTCTGTACATCCAGCGATGCGAGGTTAACATCGGTGCCAACATCAAACACCACACTGATACTGCTTTGACCGCTCGAGGTACTGTTGCTCGAAATGTAAGACATGCCGGGCGTGCCATTGATCTGTGTTTCCAGCGGTGTTGTAGTGGTTTGTTCTACTGTCTTTGCGTCTGCCCCTGTAAAACTTGCGCTGACGTTTACAGTAGGCGGAGTAATATCCGGGTACTGCGCAACTGGTAAATTAGTTAGCGCTATTATTCCCACAAGCAGTATCACTATCGAAATAACGATTGCTGTAACGGGCCGTTTGATAAAAGTTTCTGCTATCATTATATTTTCTTTACCGGTTGTAATTCATGATCACTTCAATCATTTTTTTACAACGGTCATGGTTATTTATTTTGCAGGTGCGCCTGCGGGTTTGGGAGGTGCTGTTGTGTAGACGGAACCTTCTTTTAAATTCTGCACACCTTCTACTGCAATTTTTTCTCCTTCAGTTAACCCGCTCTTCACTATAATATCAGATCCAATCTGTTTACCTAAAACAACTTTGCGCTGAGTTACTTTGCTGCTGTCTGTGGTTACGTAAACAAAAAATTCTCCCAGTTGTTCAGTCACTGCTTTATATGGAATGATGGTTGATTTTGCAGCAGCATTATTTTTTACTCTCACTGTTGCATTCATTCCGGCTTTCAGCATGCCTTTATCATTTGGAAAAACCAGTCTTGTTTTAATGCTTCCTGTTTGGGGGTCAACAGCACGGTCAATCATTTTAATATTGCCGGAATAAGGATAAACATCTTCGCCAAATGCTAATGTAAAGGTGCGGTCACCTGCATTACCAGCTTGATGCATTTGTTCAAAACGGTAGATCTCTTTTTGATCAACTGCAAAATCAACAGCTATCGGATTATCTGTAGAGATGGTATTAAGAACAGTTTGTCCTGCAACAACAGAGGTTCCCTGTTTAACCTGCGAGATGCCAATTGTTCCAGTGAAGGGCGCATAAATATTAGCAAACTTCACATTAGATCTAACGCTTGCAACATTTGCTTTTGCTGCTGCGACCAGTTTTTTTGCCACCTCGTACGCCGCATCTGCATTATCAACCTGTTGTTTGGCAATCGCATCATGTTTATCCAGTTCATGATAACGCTCTGCATCTTTACTTGCTTTCGCGAGGTTGGCTTCCTGCACTTCCAATCCTGCAACAGCCTGCTGGTAATTAGCCTGGTAAACCTGTGCATCAATGGAATATAGCAGTTGTCCCTGCCTTACTTTGCTTCCGTCTCTGAAATGTAAACCAGTAACATAACCTGTAACCTGCGAGGTCAGTTTTATTTCATTCAATGCTGCAATGGTTGCCGGGTATTCGTCATAATAAACTGCATTGGTAGAAGATACTGTATCCAGTGTTACGGGAACAGCAACAGTAGTTACCTGGGTCTGTGTTGTTTGTTTTTTTTCACCGCAGGAAACAAGTGCCGTTATTGCTGCAATAAAAAATAAGTAAGTGTTTTTGTGAGTCATGGTATATTTTAATAACTAAGATTTCCTAATGATTTTTGAACATCTATTTTACTGGAAAGCGTTTGGTAAAGCGCATTATACAAATTGATCTGCGCCGTACGCAGGTCAGATTCTGAATTGATCACTTCTAAATAAGTTTTAATGCCTGAACGATATTGCAATTGGATAACATCATAGACTTCCTGTGCAAGAGAAACATTTTCCTGCTGACTAAAATAATTGTATAAGTTGGTTTTATAAGCTGCCAGCGCCTGCTGGTATTCGGTGTTGATGATGTTTTGAAGATTGAGAATGGTAAAATCTACCTGCTCAAGCTGAAGCCTGGCTTGCTTTACAAGCTGTAATCTTTTACCACCCTGGAAGATGGGGATAGACATCGCTAAGCCTGCATAAGAATTTGGAAAACTCCTGCTGTATGTTTTTAGAAAATTATTGTTTGAAAAATTCAGGTTGTAATTACCGAATGCATAAACGTTGGGCAGGAAGCTCCACTGGTTGTATTTAAGATTGTATTGCTGAAGATTTTTCTGGGTCTGGAGCAATTGAAATTCTATCCGGTTATTATAGTTGATGGTTTGCAATGTATCCAGCGAAACTTCCGCTTTCATTTGGGTGGTATCGTATTGCAATTGAAAATCAGCAGCAGGAGGATAGCCCATTAACTCTTTCAGGAAAGCGTATTTAGATTTCATCGATTCTTCCGCGTTCTTCTTTTGCGCCTTCGCGTTGTTTAAAGAAATCGTTGCTCTTTTGTAATCTGTCTTATCAGTAATTCCGGCTTTGTATTGATAGTAGGCATCTTTAAGACTTAAACTGATCCTGTTGAGGTCTTTATCTATAACCAGTAATTGCTGCATGGTTAATATCACATCATAAAATGCTTTACTCACCTGCACAGCCAGGTTTATTTTTTGTTCCGAAGTATTTTGGTGCGATAATAAACGAACATCTTTTGCAGTGCGTGAAGCAAGGATGATATCCCGGTTAAAAATATTTTGTGTTGCGCCAACCTGCATACCTGAAGTATTGTATAGCCCCGTGCTGATGTACTGCCCGTTAAAATTGGCAGTAGGAAGTTGAAAATTATGCTGAAGACTATAGTTGAAATTTACCTGCGGGTACCAATCCGCCAGCTTACTCCTGATACTGGTTTCACTAATTTCCTGCTGGATAGAACTGTTGATCAGCAAAGGATTTCTTTGCAGCGCATAGTGGACAACATTTTCCAGTGTAGCGTTTTGTATCACGCTATCGCCGTGATATTGAGCAGAACTTAAAAAAGGACAGAACAAAATAATAATTATAAAGCGCTTTAGCACAGATGCGCCAAAGCTTAATCCTGGTATACTCATAAGTATTTTTCTCATCTGTTTAAACAGGTTATTAATTCTTAAAATAAATCTTACTACACTTTTGCTGACCGGTATTTTATACCATCCCACATTATATTAGCCACCTTGCAAAGGTCCTCGTTTTTAAAATTATAGCGGCCACCCACATGATAGTTTGCAACAGAAGTAATACATCCGAATACCGCCGCCGCAATTAATTTATATTCCATTTGTTTCAGGTAACCTTTATCCATCCCTGCCTGGAAGAATTCGTAAAATTTATTCACAGACGCTTTTGTATCTCCTGCTGAAGCAAGTTTCACAAACGGAGAGCTATTAAACTGCTGAATGAAGATCAACGCACTGGGGTTATTAATAAAATATCTCACCAGGTTCATCCATCCGTCAAAAAATTGTTGTTTATATTCTTTTTTTGTACCCGCTTCGCTGAACATGGCTGATGCCATTTGTTCTTTTATAACCTTGTGAAGTTCAATGATGATGGCATCTTTATTAGGAAAATAATGATAAATGGTTCCGGCTGCAACACCTGCTTTTTTTGCAATAAGACTAATGGGCGTTCCATGAAAGCCATTGTCTTTTATTAGATCCAGCGTAGTTTTTAAGATTGCTTCTTTTTTAGAGGGGGTGTCCGATTGAACGTTCATTCGGGCCGCAAGGTAAACTAAATCCTGTTCGGGCAAACTTTTTACCAATCATAATTCTATCATTACTTCAAACCTTCCACAATCATTTAAAACCAGCCAGGTACATTAACCTGCTTTTTTTGATAGGTTGATGATAAGGTCATAAACTACCAGGGCCGGAAGGGCTTCGGGTTGCTGCGTCACGCTCTGGCTGAGGCCGGTTGCCGATAATATCCACCGGAATTAACCTTAATTAATTAAGAAAGCTGAAAATGCTGGTAGCCGTTTTATAACTTTAGGAAAACTGTTATAAAATGAAAAAGATCACTATCCTTTTGCTACTTGCAGTTCCTTTTCTGCTGCAGGCGCAGGAGAAAGGAATGCGTTTTGAAAAAGGCCTTTCCTGGGCCGAAATTAAAGCCAAAGCAAAAAAAGAAAACAAACCCATCCTCATGGATTGTTTTACTACATGGTGCGGGCCGTGTAAATATATGGATGCGAACGTTTTTCCTACAGAGGAAGCCGGCGCTTACTTTAATGAGAAGTTTATTTTGGCAAGAGTTCAGCTTGATACAACTGCAAAAGATAATGATGAAGTAAAGAAATGGTACGCAGATGGACATAACATCGCTGCCGAATATAAAGTGAGAGCATACCCCACTTATTTATTTTTTAATCCTGATGGAGAACTCGTTCACAGGGTAGTGGGATCAGTTGCTGCGCCTAAGGATTTTATTGCGAGGGCCTCTGCGGCGCTTGATCCTGACAAGCAGTATTATGCGCTTTTAAGAAAATATGAGGGGGGTGAGAGATCGGTTGCTTTTCTGCGCAAGTTTTCAGAAGCTGCCGCCAATGCTTTCGAACAGGATAAAGCTTTCGAAGCTGCGGATGCATACCTGGCAACCGTTACCGATCCTTATACAAAAGAGAACCTCTCTTACGTGTTAAAATTTGCATCGAAAGAATCAGGTAAGGCATTTGGAATTATAGTGGCTAATCCTGCAAAAGTGGATGAGATATTGGGAAGAAAAATTTCAGATCAGATGATCATGAATACGGTGATGAATGATAAAATGTCTAAGCTGCTTGCGAAAAATGCTCCGCCTGCAGACTGGCCGGCATTAGAGCAGGAACTGAAACAAAAATATACGGCTTATGCAGATGAGCTGACCGGCAAACTGAAAGTCTATTATTTTCAGAATAAGAAAGACTGGAATAATTTTCAGTCAGCCGTTGTAGACTACATGACTAAGTATGGCGCTAAATCGCAATCAGCAGAACTCAACAGTTTTGCCTGGACGGTATTTGAAAATTGCAAAGACATGACCTGTGTTACGCAGGCGCTGGACTGGAGCAAACGTTCTTTCGAATCGAACAACAATCCGCTTTTCATGGATACTTATGCTAACATTTTATACAAGATGGGTAAAAAAGAAGATGCCCTTGCTTGGGAAGAAAAAGCGATAGCGCTTGCGGATGATGCAACTAAAAAAGAATTGCAGGATACACTTGATAAAATGAAGAAAGGTGAAAAGACCTGGAAGAACGATTAGAGAAAATTACTGAATAGAAAAAGCCTCCAAATTAATTGGAGGCTTTTTCTATTAGGGATGTTATTCTTTTTCTTTTTTGTGAGCCGGGAAGCGGATTTGGTGCAGGAACTTTAGAAGACTGGTTTTGCTGACCAGTGCTTTAGGTGAAATATTGTTATGAGCCCGGGAGCAGATCGCTGAAATATGGGGAAGACCCCGGGATGACGGAAAGGAGTCTTTCTTTAGTATATCATCAAAATTTCTCGGAATACTTCATCTCCTTTCGTCAAAATTATACTAAAGTCTTTTTGATAAGATGGCTTTTTCAGCGTTGCCGATAAATTATATTCATTTGATGATAAATTGAATATAGATAGTTTGCAATCTTTTATTGTATCCACGATTATTATTGTTCCATTTGGAATTGGTCCAGTTAAAGTCTTATGACTTGAGCCAGATGAATCTGGAGTTATAACCTCCAAGATTTCACCAGTATTTAGACTATTATTAAATTGAACTTTTCTAACTAGAATCTGAATTTTCTTATATAAATACAAGATGTTTAAATTAGTGTCAACAAGTGATGGTACTGGATGCCATTCAGGATAAAGCCCTCTGTATTTTATAGTATCAATTCCTTCGATTGTTATAGTATTTGGATTTGTCCCTCCAGTTGAAAAACCATAGTTTTTGTTAGGGTAGTATTGAAAATTGAACTTTCCATCATTGTCAGTTTTAGTTCTCGCGTCCAAACCTGAAACACCACCCAAAAGTCCTGCGCTTGCTTTTTGATAAAATGTGAGTGTATAATTTGTAACAGGAATAGGGTTGCTACTGCTTTCAAGAATCTGTCCTTTAATATTATAAAATTTGTCTACACTATGTTTTTTACAACTTGTCAATAGAATTATCGCGATTAATATTGCAGTCCATTTCATTTATCGAAAATTATAAAGGTGTCAATAGGTTCCAGGCAACGATACAGTGTTTATGAAGTTTGGCAATTGAAAAACGTCACTCTCAATTACTTCAGAAGCAAATAATGATTTAAAGTTGAAGGTCTAACCTCCAGCCTCAATTTTATAAACACACTGTTAGCGGTTCGTTGTTTATTTTTCAGTCTTGTTAAGGAACTTTTCAATCATAGGAACAACAAGATCGCTTTCTTTGAAGTCGGGTTTTATGGTTGTAATTTCTCCGATGTATTCTCCGTGTCCACCTGGAATTATTGCTAATTCTGAATTAGTAATTTGTTTATGCAGTTCAATAGCGTGTTCGGGTGTAATAACATCTTTGTCGCAAATTATGATTAATGTTGGCACTTTTATAGATTTAATATCCTCGTCGGAAATGTCTTTGAAGTTAACCATTCTTTTCGCATCTCTGTCGTGCATTACTTGTAAGCCATTGGTATCATTTGCAACTTTTTTGTATCCAATTTTTAGTTGTTCTGGCATATTTTCCAATTTGGCTTGTTCCATAAAACCCCAAAACCAACCAGGAACCCCGTTTCGTTTAGCAAGTGCTGAACCTAAAATTATTTTGTTAACTATTTTTGGGTGTCGAATAGCGATTTGTAAAGTGGTTGTTCCACCATTACTAAAACCAAAGAAATCAGCTTTGTCAATGTTTAAGTTTTTGAGTAGTGTTGCGATGTCGTCTGCATCCTGTTCAAATGTAAGGTCAGCATTTCTATCGTTTGTCCGTCCGTGAGCTTGTAATTCAACGGCAATTATTTTTCTGTTTTTAGCCAGTAACGGAATGATTTTTTCAAAACTTGTTTGGATTGTCGAACCACCACCGTGAACTAAAACCAATGGTTTTCCTTGTCCATAAATTTCGTAATACATTTTCAATCCATTCACTTCAGAATATCCGCTTTTAAAGCTCGAACTGGCCATTGTTTCTATTTCCATTTTTTGTTTCTCATTTTTCTGTGCGTTGCAACACGTCGACGTGAAAATTGCCAGGGTTAGAATCAATACAATCTGTTTCATTTATGTTGCCTGTTTATTAGTTGTAGCTGTCGTACTTTACAATAACCGTAAACTCGTAAATATAAGAAACTTACTTTCTCATATCCTGCCAGCGACTCCATTTTAATGCATGGGCCTTCTCCACAAGTTTGGTTGTATTGTCCTTGAAGGTACAGGGACGATTTATGCTCTATCTGTCCAAAGGCCCGCGAGAGGATAGTGCAAAGTAAAAATACTGTTATGAGCTTTTGCATAGTCAGTTTTGTATTACAGCCAACGATCACGGCCTGGCGATGTGGCCGCATTTGAAAATTGTCAGCGGTAACCGCTGCTAAATAAAGTTACAAAAGATGGTGACAACGGCTTTAGGAACGCAATGCCTCAAGCCCCACACAAGGCCAGGCTATGTAGACATTGCGAGAAAGTCTTGGAGTGTGCAGTCGTTAAGGGAGTAAAGATAAAAGGACACATTGCGAAGAAGGAAGGAAATGAGTCCGTAATGCAATACGGGATCATTTGCACTGCAGTTTTACATATTCCATATAGCTACTGTATTGCTGTTCATTCAGCATTTTTTTTAAAGCCCTCACATGCGGATCCTGCAGGTTATCACTTTCGCTTCTGATCTTCATAAATTTTAAACCAACCTTTAATGGTTTGCAATCTCCTTTATCAGCAAGCTCTTTTGTTTTAGTTAGGGAATATTCAAAAGCATATTTTTCATTTTCTTCGGGATCCCGATCAGCCACTGGCACGGTCATGAAATAGTGCAGATGGCCTATCTCATGATATAACACAACAACAAGACGATCATCATCAAAATCAGGCTGCTCATGTTCAAGATATTTTATATCAATAAAAATATTGCCTTTTGGGCCGGCTTTAGCAGGACCATTATCAAGGCTTTTCTTCGGCTCGACGAAAATTATATTTTTAATCAACGTATCATTTGCTTTTATATAATTGAACTCCCTGTAAAACTTTGGGAATTTTTTTTCGGATTTGGTTAGCACCTTATTAACTGTGAAAGAATCAACAGCATCGCTCATTTGGGCAAAGGACCCCCCATTGATTAACAGGATGCAAACGAATAAAATAGTAGCTCTAAAATAGAAATGCATTTAGAAATGTTTAATTCAACAAAAATAATATTTGGTGATTTAAATATTTCTTAAAAAAAGCAAGATGCTTTAGGAACGCAATGTCTCATGCCACGCACAAGGCCATGCTATGAAGACATTGCGAGAAAGTCCCCGGGTTTGCAGTCGTTAAGCGAGTAAAGATAAAAGGACACATTGCGAAGGCGATACATTGTATGCAAGACTTGGCAATTTAATATCTGCAAAGAAAAAAATGAATGTATAGAAGTGACATTGATACCAGGCGACATACTATTATCCAGTTTAATAAGAAGAACAAAGATTCAATTGATAAGCTTACATATCGTGGTTATGAATTCGAGAAAAAATAATATTTCCTATGTGTTAGAAATACCTTTCACGCTTTTTTCTTCTTAAGATAATCCGACATTTTTGAAACGTTTCCCCTGGAGATGGGTATTTCTGTTTCACCAATAAAAACGGATTTGGAATTAGTACGCTGAATTACCCGGAGGTTAATAATATAAGAGCGGTGAATACGCATAAACTGGTTTTCCGGTAATTCTAATTCGGCCCATTCAAGCGATTGACGGGTGATGATCTTTTGTGTTTTTGTAAAAATATTGATGTAGTTGCTGCTGCTTTCTATATATAATATCTCGTCGAAACTGAGTTTCACATTCGAGTTGTTTTCTTTTATCAGCAGGAAAGCAGTGTCGGGTTTAACGATCGTTTTCAAAGCGATCTGTATAGAAGCAAACAGGTCAGCTTTTTTTACCGGCTTGGTAATATAACCGCATGCCATGGTATGCATCGCTTCCTGTATGATGAGCATATCTGCGTTGGCGGTAACAAAAATATATGGGGGTCCGCCACGATCATCAATGAACCTTGCAATGTCTAACCCATCTTTAGGTTGTTGCAGGTGCAGATCAAGTAAAACCAGGTCGGGTTTCAGGTAGTCGATAGACTGGATAGCGAGTTTTTTTGTATGCGCCAGAAATACCTGGCTGAAACCAAAGGAAACAAGATAATCCTTGATGTGTTCTGCAATAAGCACCTCATCTTCAATGATGAGAATTTTTACGGCACTCATGTTTCACTGGTTTTAAATTCAAGTTGATAAATGAATTGCCCCGTCGTTTGTATGGTGGATTTTCCTTCGAGTTGCCTGCTGAAAATATCTACCAGTCTTGTTCCGAGTCCGCCGGATGATGCCTGCTGCTGATGTTGCCGGTAGCCGTTCCCGTTGTCGCTAACTACCAGGTGAAAGAGGCCTGTTTGCTGATCGTTCTTTAATAATATCGAAACACGCGGTTCGGGAACATTTGAAAACGCATGTTTAAAGGAGTTGCTTACTAACTCTGAAATGATCATTCCCAGTGAAAGCGCAGTTTTGGAATCTACCACCACATCATCCACTTCCATTTCTATATCTACGGGGCTGGATTCATCAATGGCCATCTCTTTCAGACTATTGACCAGTTCATGGATATAGGCCCGCATAGACAAACCTTGCTGGTCCTTTTTATTATAAAGCAATTCGTGAACGAGCGACATCGCTTTAATTCTTCTGTTGGTTCCCAGTAGTGCCTGGATGGCCTCAGTGGAATGCTGGTTATTCATTTGCATTTCCATCATGGCCGCAATAAATTCGAGGTTGTTTTTTACACGGTGATTAATTTCATCGATCAGCACATCCTTTTCCCTGTTTTGCGATTCAATGGTCTGGTAGCTGAGTAATAATGTGTTTTTTTCGTTTTCGATGATGGCAGTTTGTTCACTCACTTTTCTTTTCAGCGTTTCATTGATCAGCAGCTGTTGTCTCGATTTCTGCCTGAAGTAATACACAATACCTGATAGGATGAATGCCGCCATCAATATGCGGAACAGCCAGGTGTTATACCAGAAATTATTGACAGCGATATTCACTGCGCCAGAATAATAAACGCCGCGGGTGTCAGTTCCTTTCAGCAGCAGCCGATAGTTTCCCGGCAATACATCACTGATAATAATGCTTCCGGTATTTTGAGCAGGCCGTTCAGTGGTGTCGTTGCGGTTGGAGATAAGCAGATAGGTTAACCTCAAATTATTTTCCCTGCCCCAGTAAATTGTTTTGTAGTCGAGTTTTATTTTCTCATCCGGGTACATGGAAATTTTATGTGCAGGTGAAAGGATATTGTCGTTTAGTGATACTTCTTTAAAAGAAAACAGGGGCCTGTTATTTTTATAATGAAGCATATTATTGTTGAAAACCAATTTTTTTGCGCCGTCAACCCAATAAGGAAGACCGGTAGAATCCAGGAAAACATTTCCTGCATCAAGAATATAGGAGCCATTGGCTTCATCAAAAACAGTGTGGCCCGCTACAGACAAATCTTTTAGTACGAAAGATTCAATGGTTCTTTCGGTGCTCAGCCATATCCTGCCGGTGGAATCACGGATCACAGACCTGATGTTGTCTGAGCCAAGTCCCATTTTTGTATTTAACTGGTAAACCTTTCCATTTTTTAGGATCAAGAGCCCGCTTGAATTGGTTGCCCAAAGAGAAGTGCCATCGTCAAGATTCAACACATCATTCACCTGGTCATTGAAAGCTTTGTTTCCAACATGCAGCGTTTCAATACCTGCATCAGTGAAGCGCTGAAAGCCATCTGCAAAACTGCATTGTACGTTTTTATCCGCGTCGAGAAAAAGCCTGATGACATCATTCGAAAGCAGGCCCGAATTTTTTGTGTAGTGCCAGAATTGATGCTTGTCATAAACAATCGCACCGAAGCGGGTTGGACAAAACCATATCCTGTTTTTACCATCCATCTTTATGGACTGGATTATACCATGATCAGTAAAGTTTGAATATCTAAACAAAGTGAATGACTGCTCATTTACGTGAGCTATTCCTTCGCCATAACTTCCCATCCATATTGTGCCATCGTTGTCCAGCACTCCAGCGTTGATATAGTTGAAAAGCGGGATGCCGGCTGGTGTTTTGTAAGAATAAACGGTTGCTTCATTTCCTTTTTGATAGATGAGATTTTGACCAAATGTGGTCATCCAGTTACCGCCTTTTTTCTTGTCGGGTAAAATAGTTGTTGTGCTCCCAACTGCGGGGTTAGAAAAATCCCGCAGGTAAAAACAATTCTCGTTCACTCTTGAAAAGCCTGATATGTTGCCAACCCATAAGTTTTGAAAATTATCTTCAAAAAGTTTGTAAGGAAAATTATTGAGCAGTCCGTTGCGGTCATTTAAAACAGTGAAATCTTTTTTGTTGAAATAGGCCAGTCCACTTCCATAACAGGAAAACCAGATGCCCTCCGGCGCTTTTTTGATATCGTAAACGGCTTCGCTGAAATGTCCGCCGGGTGAATATTGCACAGTGTCTTTCGTTCCCAGCCGCATGATACCTGATAAAAAACTGCCTGCCCATATCCCATCTTCATCTTCATAAAATGAAAGAAAAATAGGATACTTCATCGTTTTGTTTCGTCCGAAGAACATTCGCATCCTGTTTGGCTCAATCAGCACAATGCCAAATGAACGGCACGCCATATACAGGTTGCCTTTTTTATCGAGATAAACAGATTCAAAATAATTATTCGGTAAGCCGCACCGCCTGTCATAAACTTTCATGGAAGATCCTTCAATACATAACACACCGTTGTTCTTGGTAGATATCCATGCCCGCTGAAAGCGATCGATCATTACACTTTTGCAGGCAATGGCCGAGAGATCGGTCTCATTACTATGCAGGGAGAATATAGAATCGTTCCTGATAAAAAAAATACCGTTCTCCGATGCCATCCATAATCTTTTCTGTTGATCAAATGCCAGTGAGCAATCGGAAATATCGGGTATAGTCAGTTCTTGCTTGTACAGGTAATAATGATATCCATCATACCGGATCAGTCCTTTTTCAGATGCGATCCAGATATTATGTTCATCGTCTTCAGCAAAATCCATAACAGCGTTAGCTGGAAAGCCATGTTTTTTATCTGAATAGGATATGTTGAAAGACACGTTATCTCTTGTCTGTAATGGCGGCGCCGATAAAACCTGTGGTGCAGGAAGTTTTTTTCCGGTGATCGTGATCTGCTGCACCACCGGGACCGTGGGGCCATTATGCAACGTAACCGTTCCGGGATCAACGCGTCGCTGGTAAATACCAGGCTGATTATTGTGTACCACCGTTTTTGTTACCGGGTACACAGTAGCGGATGCAGGCAAGCGTTCTATGCCCTGTTGTTGCGCTGTTTTATGCCACGATGTTTCACCCAGGTACAATGGCTGCATCTGCTGGCTTTTTGCATTGGTACAAAAAACGAGTGCAAATAGTATAAGGGAGGGATAGCGCATGGCTCGCTTCTAAAGTAGTGATTAAAATATTTTTTTTAAATCTTTAGTGCCAATGACACGAATTTGTATGTGAACAGGCAGGAAGGGAGTATCTAGTATTCAGTATTCAGAATTCAGTATCCGGTAACAGTGTCGAGTATTTAATATCTGGTATCCTGTATCTGGTATCCTGTATCTGGTATCCTGCATCCTGTATCCATAACCATCTCGCTTGTTATGCAGTTCGCACCTCAATTACTGCCGTCTGCAACATTCTTTTGAAGAAACTATCAGATGTGTGAGCTGCCGTATAGTTTAGTATCTCTTTGTGACTCCCGACCCGTGCCCTGTTTGCTTTTTTCAAAATCCAAATTTATCCGAAGTGTTTATTGAATTGCGTGTGCTGTGCATGTGTGCATATGGCTGGATTATTATTTAAGAAAATAAAAAACTCAAACGATATACATCAATTACCCTACAAACTCGACCCCATGAAAAAGAACTTTACTCTTACCTTTTTTTTATTGCTGTTGATCACTTTGTTTAATGGCAATTTGCAGGCGCAAAGCGCTGGTGCTTTGAAGTTTGATCCGAGCCTGGCACCAGGTGATAATAGCAGGTTGAATTATGTGAGTATCGATCATCCTTTGAGAGTATTTCAAAAAGAGATCACCGTAGAGTATTGGATGTATGTGCCCAATGCAAAGCTGCCATTTGGTTCGGTAATGGGCCAGTCAACTAATAACGATGGCACAAATACTGTGTGGCTGATGCATCCGAATACCGATGGAACCATGACGTTTTTTGTGAATGACGGGAACATTACTTTAAGAAGCGCAACGATTAATATTATTGCGGGTTCATGGCATCATTATGCAGGTGTAGCTAATGCCACCAGTACAAAGTTTTATGTTGATGGCGCTTTAATGGCCACCGGACCTGGTATTTCCACTTCCATCTTAGAGAATCCTTCTTCAGTGATTCATATCGGGAAAGATGTACGATTCGCTACTTTTTTTGAAGGTAATAATGATCCCTTTAACAGGTATGCCACAATGACTATGGATGAAGTGCGTATCTGGAGCAGAGCCCTTTGCCAGGATGAGATCCAAAAAACGATGAACTGTGAGGCAGTTGCACAAACCGGGTTAGAGGGGTTGTATCATTTTAACCAGGGTATTGCAGAGGGAAATAATGCCGGTGGGCCAGGTGTGCCCGCTGTGAATACATTAACAGATGCAAGTGGTCATGGCAGGCATGGAGTGCTGAATAATTTTACACTTAGCGGGAGCGCTTCCAACTGGGTAGCTTCCGGTTCAACCAATACGGGAACCTGCTCTCCATATATTCCGCCAAGTGCGCCAATCACGGGAACAACATCTGCCTGTATCGGTGGTTCCAGAACATTATCGAATGCAAATACAGGTGGAACCTGGTCAAGTGATAATGGAGCGGTTGCAACGATCAATTCCACAACAGGTGTCGTTACCGCTCATGCCGCGGGAACAGCAAAGATTTCATATAAGATAGCTGAATGTAATGCAGTATCAACCGTAACATTTACAGTTAATGCATTGCCTGTTGTTACGGCAAGCGATGCAGGCGCTGGTTGCGCAGGCGATCAGATCGAATTGTATTCTAGCCCGGGTGTTAGTTATGCATGGACAGGTCCTAATAGCTTTCACTCAACTGAGCAAAACCCAATTATTCTAAATGGAACTGCAGCTAATGCAGGTGTGTATACAGTTACAGTCACCAACAGCAATGGCTGTTCTGCCAGTGCAACTACCACTGTTGCCGTTAATCCACTTCCGCTTATTTCCGCGGGTAGCAATAGCCCCGTTTGCCAGGGCTTCACATTAAATCTTACTTCGAGTGGCGGCGTTTCTTATGTTTGGACAGGTCCCAATAGTTTCAGTTCAATTACAGCAAATCCTTCTTTAAATAATGTTACAGCTGCGGCAGCAGGAACCTATACTGTAAAAGGAACCGGCGCAAATGGTTGCAGAAATGATGCATCAGTTGTAGTAAGTATTAACACACTTGATTCAGACGGAGATGGTATTCCTGATGCATGTGATGATGATGCGGATAATGACGGAATTCTGAACGTTTTGGAAACGAACAAGTCAAATTTCTTTTGGTCAAGTACGCCGACTGTCAGTGGTAAAACAGCCACCGGTACCATCAATGGCATTGGTTATACTTATACTTCATCTTCAAATGTATTGACCACAGGCAATATGTTCTCGCATAGCACATTCCCTGCTTCGTATGGTGTGCCAAATGCAAATCCTACGATTCAAAATACTGCTGTTACAGATAATACGCTCACGTTTGCAAGCCCGATGACCAATCCTGTATTGGTATTTGCTTCCATAGGCCAGGGCGGATTACCGGTTCCTATTACATTTAGTGCACCGGTACAAATTGTGTTTTCACAAGCTGTGGTGCAAAATTCACCAACGCAGATCACGGGTACAGAAGGATATGTTATTGTTCGAATGATGGGAACTTTCAGCAGTATCAGCTTCCATTACCTGACCGCAGAAAATTATTGCAACTTCGCATTTGGTGCAGATTTCCAGGGTGATACAGATGGCGATGGAATTCCTGATTACCTGGATACCGACAGTGATAATGATGGCTGTCCTGATGCGATAGAAGGAAGTATGAGCTTCTCAATGAGCCAGACCAGTAACGGACGATTAACAGGAGGAGTAGACAGCCATGGTATTCCATTACTTGCCGGTACAGGGCAGGGTATTGGCACCAGCGAGAATTTTGTTGTGAATTGTTTCTGTCAGCCGGGCCTCGATGAAACGAATCCTGTTGCCATAGCAAAAAATATAACTGTTAATCTCACTGCCGCTGGAAATGCAACTATTACCGCAGCACAAATAAATAATGGATCAACTGATAATTGTGCAATTGCAAGTATGGTCGTTTCGAAAACCAGCTTTAATTGCAGCGATCTTGGAGTAAACCCTGTTATATTAACTGTTACAGATAACCAGGGCAATGTGAGTACAGCAGATGCAACAGTAACCGTGGTCGATAATATACGTCCAGCAATTAGTTGTCCGTCTAACCAGGTACTAAACCTGGATGCAGATTGCAACGCCACACTGCCGGATTACAGGAACTTCGTAACAGCCAGTGATAATTGCACTGCATCGAACGCTTTAGTAATTACCCAGAATCCTGCAGCAGGGACCATTGTAAGTTCGACAGGGACAATGACCGTCACTTTTATAGTTACTGATGCTTCTGCTAATAGCAGTACCTGCACAATAACAGTAAATAAGAAAGATGTTACGGCACCGGTTATTCTTTGTCCGGCTAATCAAATACTCGATCTCGATAAAAATTGCAATGCAACACTGCCGGATTACAGGAGCCTGTTAAGAGTTAGTGAGAATTGCACTGCATCCGATGCTTTGGTAATTAGCCAAAGTCCTGCAGCAGGAACTGTTGTAAGTACGAAAGGTGCGTTGATCGTCACCTTCACCGTTACAGATGCTTCTAATAACACCAGTAGCTGTACCATAACGGTAGATAAGAAAGATGTTACTGCACCTGTTATTAATTGTCCTGTATCTGTTACGCGGAATAACACTACCAATCTTTGTGGAACGGCAGTAATCTATACAAGACCAACGGCAACCGATAATTGCAGTGGTTCAGCATTTAATTTCTTTAATGGCGGCGAACCTAATGATGCCAATGCAGCTCATGAAGATTACCTGCAATTATTCACTAATGGAACCTGGAATGATCTTCCCCAAGCTAATCTCAACCGTTCTATCGTTGAGTTCAATTCAATTATTTCAACTGTTTTTGCTAATTATAATTTGATAGGCACATTCGGTGGTCATACATATTATATTTCTACGGGAACTGCTTCATGGAACAATTCACGTACCGCGGCGCAGGCTATTGGCGGTGATCTCGCTTCTATCAACACCCTTGCAGAAGATAATTTCCTTGCGCCGCATGGCGGCAATGTATGGGTAGGCGCTTTCCATGATCACACTGATCCATCTTATGTGGAACCGGGTGATGCCACACAAAATTTTGGCGGATGGAAATGGGTTGATGGAACCAAACTTGGAGCGGGTCAGATCACTATTACGCAGACCGCTGGTTTAGCATCTGGTTCTACTTTCCCTGTTGGTGTAACAACCAATACATTCACGGCTACAGACGAATCTGGTAATTCAAGTACCTGCAGTTTTACGGTAACTGTAGTAGATAATCAACCACCGGTGATCAATTGCCCGGGTAATATCGCCGTGATTGCGTCTGCTGCAAATGGTGCAGTAGTAAATTATTCCGCACCTGTTGCAACTGATAATTGCAGTGTCACCACTGAAATGATTGCCGGTAAAGAAAGCGGTTCAATCTTCCCGATAGGTGTTACTACTGTAACCTACAGGGCAACGGATCCATCAGGTAATTATACCGATTGTTCATTTACGGTTACCGTTACAGGAGTAGCACCTGTAATTAGCTGTCCTGAAAACATCACCGTTACCAATGCCCCGGGTCAATGCGGGGCCGCTGTTAACTTCAGTGCTTCCGAAACCACCGCTATCCCTGCTTCTGTGATAACCTATTCAATAGCGCCGGGCAGTTTATTTGCAGTGGGCACAACGGCTGTAACTGCTAAAGCAACCAATGCCATAGGATCTTCATCCTGTACTTTCTATGTAACAGTTGCAGACAATGAAGTACCTGTAATTAACCGGGTTGCCAATATATCAGTGAATAATGATCGGAGCAGATGCGGAGCAGCAGTAAATGTGACGCCTCCAACAGCAACAGATAATTGCGACGTTGCATCCATCATCGGCGTGAGAAACGATGAATTATCACTGACAGATAATTATCCTGTCGGAACAACAACTATTACCTGGACAGTAACTGATATTCATAGTAACACAACTACATCAACACAAACAATTATTGTAACAGATAATGAAGCACCGGTGATCACTCATAGCGGTGATGTGAATACGCATTCAGATGCAGGTAATTGCAGTGCAGCAGTGCAGGCATCTGCCAGTGCAACAGATAATTGTGGTGTAGGCGCTCCGTCAGGAGTAAGAAATGATGGCAAGCTATTGACTGATCCATATCCTGTCGGAACAACAACGATCACGTGGACAGTAACCGATATTCATAATAACACGAGTACATCAACACAAACAATTATTGTAACAGATAATGAAGCACCGAAAGCTAATTGCCAACCTGTAACTATTACATTAGTGAATGGTGCTGCAAGCATAACAGCTGGCGATGTAAATAATCACAGCACTGATAACTGCGGTATAGAATCTGTAACGATCAGCAAGTCTTCATTCACCTGTGCAAATATTGGAGCTAATGAAGTAACGTTAACCGTAAAGGATATTCATGGTAATGAATCAACGTGCACAGCAATAGTAACTGTGACAGGAGAGATTCCAACCAGTACGATTACATCCGTACCAACAAATAATACTTATACCGGTGGTAACCCGCTGAATATTTACTTAGGTTACGGAGCGCAAAGCACTACACTTAAAGTAACACCAGCTTCTAACGGGGCACCATATACTTATTCCTGGACTGCCAACAGTTCAGCTGCCCTTGCGATGCTGAGCAATAACACGAGCGGATCGCCTGTATTTACGCCAGCAGTAGCGGGAGTATATACTTTCACTGTTGTAACGACGAATAAATATGGATGTACAACTGTTGCATCGATCACACTATGTGTAAAAGACATCAGGGTAGCAGGTACCAATGGATCTAAAGTATATATCTGTCACCAGCAAGGTGGCAGCACCCCGAATGTTTTATCTATCAGTATAAATGCGGTGGCTTCGCATCTGGCAAACCACAATGATAAACTCGGTATGTGCGACCAGGCTTGTGGAACAGCACCTGTGGTACGTGTTAATAATGACGAGCCTAAGGAAAAGACTCTGGTTGTACCTAAGCCTGCTACGACGGGTATAGCTGCAACGTCACAAACACCGGAATTGTTTGCCCGCGAGTTAAAAGGCACTGTACCATCCATGCGCATCACACCTGTTCCTAACAATGGCGTATTCAATGTTCAGTTGTTAAATTATCCTGCAGGAAAAGCAGAGATCCGGATCATGGACATGAATAGTAAGATCATAGCGGTGAGAAGTGTTGAAATTGGTAAAGTGAATACTTTCAATTTTAATCTTGCTAATAAAGCTGCGGGTACTTACTTTATTACAGTAATGGGACAGGAGAGTGTGTTGTCGGGTAAAGTGATTATACAACGATAGGCGTGATGAATAACTAATAAGAGCCGGCCATAGCAGGCCGGCTTTTTTATGTGCAGGTCTCAGCTCAGGCCTAAAGTGAGATTGAAAAATATTCAGCTTATTACCCGGGATTGACATCTATTTAAAAAATATTACTTCGTAATAAAATTTGTGTATGTTTGAAGGCACAAATTTCCGTAACCCTAACTATTTCATCTAAACGAAAGCCTCCGTTTTTAATTACACCTTTGCAAATTTCTTAAGATCCCTTCCTAAAAATTACCACCAGATCCTGAACAGGATTGATTAAGCAAATTTTTTGTGGCTGCTATTATAACTGGCAGAAGCAGGACGTGTGACATATCCCCAAAATCCAAGATTCCCCGACGAGCCACTAATTAAAGAGTATACCCTTTTTATAACATAACCGTCCGTTTTAACCCAAACCCTGCTCAATGAAAACAGCAACCTGTCATGCGCCATGGTATAAGATTTACCTCGCCATGTTTTTTCTTTTATTTCTTTCATCTGTTAATCTCTCTGCACAAATAGGACCCGGAATAGTTCCGGTAAATCCACCGTCCGGAGGGTTTAATATTGATGGTACACTTAAAGCGAATAAGATAGCTGGCATAGGAGACTGGTTAGCAGGAGCAGGAGGAACAGGAGGGTTTGTTTTAGATGGCACATCTTTAGGATCGCCGCTTAACGGAAATACAACCTTCCATTTAATTGATAAGTTTAATAGTAACTCTGATAATAATTTTGCAGGCGGTTTAAAGTTTAATGATAATCCTAATAGCTGGAGCTGGGTAACTAACCCCGTTAATGATAAACAGGATTTCAACAATGGTCTGCTGCACTTTAGCAGAGATATACGGGGTCATCAATGGGTGACCTTTGCTGTTGATCGCCACAGCAATAACGGGGATGCCTATATTGATTTTGAATTTTTACAAAAGGGATTAACCGTTAATGGAACGACCGGAGGCAATTTTGTTTCGCAGGGAACCGATGGTGGACGCACAGTCAATGATTTTGTATTGACGCTTTCATTTACCAACGGTGGTACGTCGGCGGGTTTTGCTTTTAACCGGTGGCAGCCTATAGCAGGCGGTTTCGATTATGTTGACCGAACAGCCGCTGTTCCTGCAGGGTCGGTATATGCAGCTGTAAATGCTGCGCCTATCAGTGGTGTAACCTATTCTGCATTCGGGGGCAGCACTTATGATATAAATACATTTGCTGAAGGATCTGTTGACCTTACAGCGTTGCTGGGTGCAGTTGATCCTTGCCTGGAACTTAATATCAGTTCCATCATGATCAAATCAAAAGAATCACAATCTCCTACTGCAACTATTGTTGATTTTATAGCTCCGCAAGCCGTATCATTAGCAATAGGAAATGCAGATGCTGGTCCAGACCAGGCGCTTTGCCCCGGTCCCAATAATTCAACAGATTTCTTCCTGAATGGTGGTGTTACTTCAGCTACTGGTACAGTTACTTCTGCAACCTGGAGCGTAGTTTCAGGCGCAGCTACATTTGATGCAGGTAATGCTGCGACATCTAATATTTTAAATCCGGTTGTTCATGTAACTCAATCACCGGCAACAATAAGATTAACTGTTGTTACCAGTGCAGGATGTACGGTCTTTGATGATGTAGTATTAACGGTTAATACCATTCCTGTATGCAATATAACGGGTGCGGATGCAGTGTGCGCAGGCAGCTCGACGCAGTGGTGTGCCGCAGATCCGCTAACAGGCACGAATACTTATTTCTGGACAGGTCCCAACGGCTTTACTTCCTCTGCAAAATGCATAGAGGTAAGCGTTGCAGGAACATATGATCTGAAGATTTTAAATTCCAATGGTTGCAGGAGCGGGTGCAGCAAAACATTAACTGTAAACCCTTTAACAACTTCAACTGATACACAGGTTGCTTGTGATTCTTATACATGGCCCGCAAATGGCCAGACTTATACTCAGTCAGGAACATACACTTTCGTAAGTCTCAATGCCTCCGGTTGTACAAACACGGCAACATTGAACCTGACGATCAATCGCAGCACAACTACTTCTGAAACAAAAACTGCATGTGACTCTTATATATGGCCTGCGAATGGTCAGACCTATAATGCATCGGGAACCTATACCTATATTAACACGAACGCTGCAGGTTGCAGGAATACGGCAACGCTGAACCTGACGATCAATCAGAGCACAAGTACAACTGAAACAAAGATTGCGTGTGACTCTTATATATGGCTTGCGAATAATCAGACTTACACCACATCCGGAACATATACTTATAGTAGCAGAAACGCTGCTGGTTGTACAAATACGGCAACGCTGAACCTGACGATCAATCATAGCACAACTACGACTGAAACACAAGTTGCCTGTGACACATATACATGGCTTGCTAATGGTCAGAGATATACTGCATCGGGAACATATACTTATATCAGTACAAACGCTGCGGGTTGCACAAACACTGCCACATTAAATCTGACGATCAACCGCAGTACGACAACTGCTGTTGAATCAGCAACTGCATGCGACAGTTATACCTGGAACGGAAGAACCTATACGGAATCCGGAACATATACTTATCTAAGCATGAATGCTGCTGGTTGCACAAATACAGCAACATTAAACCTGACGATCAATTACAGTACACGAACTGCCGCAGAAACAGTAACTGCATGCGACAGTTATACCTGGAACGGAAAAACATACAGAGAATCCGGAACATATACTTATCAAAGTATGAATGCTGCTGGTTGTACAAACACAGCAACATTAAACCTGACAATTAATTACAGTACAAGAACTGCTGCTGAGACAGTAAGTGCATGCGACAGTTATACCTGGAACGGAAAAACTTACACTGAGTCGGGCACATATAGTTTTGAAAGTCCAAATGCTGCAGGATGTATTAACACCGCGACATTAGATCTTACGATCCATCACAGTTCAACAACTCCTGTTGAAAAAGTAACGGCTTGTGATAGTTTGTTATGGAACGGAACCACATACACTAAGTCTGGCACATATACTTATCTAAGCATAAATGCTGATCATTGTACAAACACTGCAACATTAAATCTTACGATCAATTACAGTACAAGATCTGCTACTGACACAGTAACTGCATGCGACAGTTATATATGGCCTGCGAATGGAAAAGCATACACAGCGTCTGGAATATATAGTTTTGAAAGTCCAAATGCTGATCATTGTACAAACACTGCAACATTAAATCTGACTATCAATCACAGTACAAAAACTGCTGAGTCTGCGACAGCATGTGATAGTTATATATGGCACAACAAAACCTATACTGCATCGGGCATGTATACTTATCAGAGTATGAATGCTGCCGGTTGCAGTAACACTGCGACATTAAGCCTGACTATTAACAGGAGCACAGCTACTGCAGAATCAGTTTCGGCATGTAACAGTTATATATGGCATGGTACCGCTTACACGGCATCAGGAACCTATACCTATCTAAGCACAAATGCTGCAGAATGTACTAATACTGCAACTTTAACTTTAACTATCAACAAGAGCACAACTTCTGCGGTAGCAGTGGTAGCCTGTGGCAGTTATACGGTTAACGGACAAACCTATACGCAGTCGGGAACCTATACTTACGTTACTACAAATGCAAGTGGTTGTCCTAATACCGTAACGCTTTCTTTAACGGTGAAACCTACCCCTGTTGTTACAGTTACCGCCAGCGGACCTACAACATTGTGTAACGGATTATCTGTAAAGCTTTCTGCACAGGGAGCAACCAGTTATGTCTGGAGTAATGGAGCCACAGGTTCAACAATAACGGTTACGGGTTCAGGATCCTATTCGGTAACAGGAACTACAAATGGATGTACAGGTGTTTCTGCGGCAACCCTGGTTACGGTCAGCAACTGCGCTGTATACTGCGGTAGAACACAGGGATTCTATTCGGGTACAGGTACCGATTGTTTTGGTAATACTGCGATCACTCTTATCAATAGAGCACTGTCAATACCTTTTGGTGGAAACCTGGTTGCTGGTTACGGTGCACGTACGCTAACAATAAAAACAACAGAAGGATCCTGCCTCCAGTCTAAACTTCCTGCGGGAACAACGCCTGCCGTATTACCGGGCACTGCTTATTGTGCTACTGCTACAGGCACAGCATGGTTAACGGATAAGAGTAAGTTCCAAAGTGCGCTATACGGACAGGTTCTTGCGTTGAGCCTGAATGTACGTCTTGATACAAACCTCCGGTCACTTAGTCTTACAGCGGGTAACATAAATACATACGCAGCCTCATCGTGCACAAAAGGCATCGCGGTACCAGGTACCATGCAGACATATACAATACCACAGTCTGTGTTAAGTTATCTTGGTGCTAACAATAAAGTGTCTGACCTTCTTGCGCTTGCCAACAAGGTACTTGGTAATGCGACGCCGGCTGGATGCACCGCTACCTTATCTGATATGACAGCAGCATGTGACGCAATCAATAAATCCTTCGATGGTTGCCGTGTATTAAGCAGCATGTCTATTGGCGCTCCAACAGCCTCGGCTAAGCAGGCCGCACCGGTAGCCGTGTCTTCGTTACCGCAGCAAGTGACAAACATGAAAACACAGTCCAACATTAATACGCTTATTCACGCTTATCCTAATCCTTATAGTTCAGTGATCAATTTTAGCATTGTACCTGCAGAAACAGGAAAAGCAAGACTGGAAATATTTGATCTTTCGGGAAGAAGAAGGGCAGTAGTATATGAAGGAAATGTTACGGCTCACCAGCCACTGAACCTGAGCTACAAGGTTGCTTTATATGATAGAGTTAACATGATCTATAAATTGACTACAGCTAAAGGAGTGGAGCAGGGTAAATTGATCAGGGGAGAATGATAAACTTCTGATATAAAAAATAGCTAAAGAAGCCAAAGCAAATTTGTTTTGGCTTCTTTATTGGGGATTCATTGTGATTTTTGGAACAGCGTCGCTTTCGAGATATCGCTCCGTTCATTATCCGGGGTTGATTTCCCCACCCACGACTTATGTGAGATATATATAACAATTCGGGGTTAAGGTGTAACAATGCCGACTGCTTTTTTACTCATCTTTGAATGAACAAAATTTTATAAGGGGCTATTTATTAAGGCCGGGGCTTCCTGAAAAACTTTTATGTATAAAAACGAAAACTATTTCCCATTAAATAACATCGATAACATTCACCAGTTTAAGGCGCTGTTTGACTTTGCAACTATTGGCATCATCGTAACAGATAAACATGGCCTTATTATCAACTTCAATAAATACGCGGAGACACAATTCGGTTTTTCGAAAGATGAGATCATTGGAAAAGTAGTGGATGTGCTGTTGCCTACTTCCGCCCACGCAAGGCATGTGCAATACCGCGAACAATATTACAAACACCCCGAACCCCGTATTATGGGTCATGGCCGGGATCTGTTTGCGCAAAATAAAGATGGCAGTACTTTCCCTGTCGAGGTGAGTCTCAGTCATTACGAGATAAAAGAACAGACTTTCGTTATTGCTTTCGTAATAGATATCACCGTTCGTAAGAGTCATGAAGCAAAAGCCATGGAACAAACCTATGAACTGGAGCGTGTAACAGCGGAGATAAAATCTATGAACCAGGAATTGGAGCAGAAAGTGGAAGACAGAACAAAGATGCTTCGTGAAGCATTAACGGAACTGGAAAAATCTAAAGAAGAGCTGAATCTTGCTTTTGAAAATGAAAAAGAGTTGAGCGAATTGAAATCACGTTTTTCTACAATGGCATCACATGAATTCAGAACACCGTTAAGCACAATTCTTTCATCTGCATTTTTATTAGAAAGATATAATCAGCCCAGCGCCGATGGTAAGGTTGAAAAACATATTCACCGCATAAAAGGTGCTGTTGAAGGAATGAAAAACATGCTGGAAGACTTCCTTTCATTAGGCAAACTGGAAGAAGGATTGGTGAAAGCTAATATGGAACTGATCGGTACGTCCTCACTAAATGCCATCTTAAAAGAGCTGCTTGAAGAATTGGATGGCTTACTAAAGGATGGTCAGCGCATTGAATTTACATTCTTAGTTAATAAGGCTGTTTGGATCGACAGGCATTTCCTGAAAAATATTGTGATTAACCTCGTTTCGAATTCCATAAAATTTACGGATGAAAGCGGCGTGATTAAGATCAGTTCCACAATTGATAACAATGATTTTATTCTCTCAGTGGAAGATAACGGAATCGGTATCTCCGAAGAAGATCAGCAGCATTCATTTGAGCGTTTCTTCAGGGCAAAGAATGCAAGCAATATTGAAGGAACGGGTTTAGGGCTGCACATTGTATCCAAATATTGTGAGCTGATGCAGGGGAGCGTTAAAATGAAGAGCACATTAGATCATGGTACAACAGTTTCCATTTATATTCCACAGTTAACAGCAGAGTAACATTATGAAAAAAATATTGATAATAGAAGACAACACACAGGTGCGTGAGAATACCGCTGAAATAATTGAACTGTCAAATTATGAAGTGTTCACAGCAGAGAATGGTAAGATTGGTGTGGAAATGGCTTTGAAAGAAAACCCCGACCTGATCATTTGTGATATTATGATGCCCGTTCTTGATGGCTATGGCGTTTATCATTTATTAAGCAAGCATAAAGAGACGGCATTAACTCCATTCATTTTTCTTACAGCGAAATCGGAGAAAGCTGATTTTAGAAAAGGGATGGAAATGGGGGCTGACGATTACATCACTAAGCCATTTGATGGCACTGACCTGTTACATGCAATTGAAGTTAGGTTGAATAAAAATGAATCTTTAAAACAGCATTACCCCGAACCCGGGGCATTCGATAATTTTTTGAAAGATGTACGTGAAACCGGCAAGGTTAAGATTGAATCTGCAGAGCGGGAAATAGTTAATTACCCAAAGAAAATATACATATATAAAGAGGGCCAGCGACCACGTGCAGTATACGTGGTGGTCTCGGGAAAGATTAAAGTTTCAAGAACCACGGATGAAGGGAAAGAATTAATTATCAGCATACACGGAGCGGGAGAATATTTTGGCTATACAGCTATGCTGGAAGACGTAAATTATAAAGACGATGCCCAGGCCTTAGAGGAGAGCAGTGTGATGCTTGTGTCACGTGAAATCTTTTTGCAGCTTGTGACAACTGATCTTGAAGTGGCACGCACATTTATTAAAATTATGACCCATAATATTTCCGAGAAGGAAGACGACCTGCTGAATCTTGCTTATAACTCTTTGAGGAAAAAAGTTGCTTACGGACTTATCCAATTGATGGAAAAATACCAGGAGGAACAAAATACATCGCCAGTATTAAGTTTATCACGTGAAAACATGGCCCAATCAATCGGCGTAGCTACAGAGTCTTTAATAAGAACGCTCGGCGATTTTAAAGATGAAAAGCTGATTGATATACAAGCGGGGAAGGTGATTATTATCAATGAAAATAAATTAAGAAACCTGCGCTATTAAGAGGATTGCACCAGATGCCTTCAAAGCTGTGTTAAATTCCGTCTCACTTCATTCAAACTGTTACAATTGTTCATCTTCTGTGCAGTAAAGATTATTTATCACTTCCAAAAGTCTATTTTCACCTGTGTCGCTGAACGCTGACATAATATAATTCGTATAGATGAAATTAGATGTGACAAGGATCAAGCTCAGGATAAATCCTGATTCCCGCAAAGTGATCCCAAGATTTTTTAATACAGGAGACACCAGGTCAAAGGAATTAATCGCAAAAATATTACTGATGCCCGAAGATGTGGCGGATGTTTTATTACAGCAGGTACAGGATGAATTTGCTTCCCGGTATAAAAGTATACAGGCCATCTTCTTAAAACATTACGATCTCGTAAAGCACCTAATGACCGCTGAAGTAGAAACTACTTTATCCAATAATAAAAAACTGCTGGTAGGGTCGTACTTCACCATGGAATATTCTAATGAAGCAGCGGCACTTTTTAATCCTTCTATTGTTGAGGCGCCCGATCAGATTGGTGCGACGGAAGGACAAAAAAATGTGATAGTAAGTTTCAGGGCCACCGGCGAGAGTCATATCTCCTCGCTTGTGTTTAAAGCAGCGAAACTGGATGAGAATGCAGTTATTACTTTCGAGCCTGACGGGAATTTTATGACAACAGGAACCGTGAGTCAGCCGAAAAAAGATAAGAAAGCGGAGTTTGCTGAGTTGCTCTTATCGATGAATTTGCCTGAAAATGTTTCATCAAGAATACTAACGCGTTTGCCCGATACTTTTTCTTATAAAGAAATTGAACGGGTTTTAAAAAATGCCTTAAAGACCATTAGCTCTGCAACGGAAAAGCAGAAAATAAAGTACGATATTCTCAGCATGGTAAATATTAATTACCAACTGGATTTTCCTACCGGATCATTACTTTCTGAACGGGTTATTTTCCCGGTAACCTTTACAGAAAAAAACGGTATTGAGGATGCAAGGTTTGTAAAGTTTATAAATGATGATGGTGCTGTTTCTTATATCGCAACCTATACCGCTTACGATGGAAATTTTATTATGCCTCAGCTGATAGAGACAAAAGACTTTTGCCGCTTCAGAATGTCACCACTTCACGGAACTGCTGCTATCAATAAAAACCTGGCGCTTTTTCCAAGGAAAATCAATGGCATGTATGCAATGGTTTCCAGGATTGATGCAGTGAATAATTACATTATGTTCTCCGACGATCTCTATACCTGGGACACGGCGCAATTACTGCAACAACCAAAATATCCATGGGAATATATACAAATAGGCAATTGTGGCGCACCCATTGAAACAGCAAAAGGCTGGTTACTGATTACTCACGGTGTTGGGCCCATGCGTAAATATTGTCTTGGCGCAAGTTTGTTTGATATTAATGATCCCGGCATAGAAATAGGCCGTTTGAGCCAGCCGCTATTACTGCCAAATGAAGATGAAAGACATGGTTATGTGCCGAACGTTGTTTACTCCTGCGGGTCGATCATTCACCAGGATAAATTATTTATTCCTTATGCAGTGTCTGACCAGGCAACCTCTTTTGCAACGGTGCCTTTGAATGATCTGCTTGAGGAAATATTGAACCCTGCCTAAATAGAAAAGCCGCCACCTGGTTTATTCAGCACCTTTTCATAAAGTTTCATATAATGCTGTGCCATTACCTGGCTGCTGAATTTGGAGACGGCATGTATCCTGCATTCATCCCTGCTGATCATATGAATATTTTTCACGGCTTCAATTGCCTGCGAAATATCATCTACCAGGAATCCTGTTTTACCATCAACGATCAGTTCTTTCATTGAACCTTTATTAAATGCGATAACCGGTGTTCCGCAAAACATAGCTTCGGCCACACTGAGTCCAAATGGTTCTTCAAAATTGATCGGGTGCAATAAAGCAATTGCGTCACCCATTATTTCATTTCTTTTTTCAGGCCCCACATTACCCATGTAAATGACAGACGTTGTATTTACATGTGGCTTTATCAATTCATCAAAATAACTTTGATCCTGTATCAGTCCGCAAATGAGTAAAGGAAGATTACATTTTTCTGCAATGCGGATTGCTTCCAGTGTTCCTTTATGAGGATGTATTCTTCCAAAATATAAAAGGTAACCGCCATTTCCTTTTCCTGGTTGAAACAAGTTTTCATCTATTCCATTGTATACTGTATCCAGGTATTCCAGCTCCGGATGCCTGTCGCTATTACTTATGGAAACGTAATGCGTGTTGTCATTATATTTTTTATAAACCGGTATAATTTCTTCAGAAGAGAAACCATGTATGGTTGTAATTACCGGGGTGCGTATGAGCTTTGAATAAGTGAGAGGAAGAAAATCAAAATGATTATGAATGATATCGAAATCATTCGCAGATTCCATGAGATGAGCGATGTGTAAACATTCCCAGACTTTCGCATCACCGGGAAATTCACCCACTGGACTTTCACGAACTGATCTTAGTGTTCCACTGGTAATTGAATCGCCTGTTGCAAATAAAGTAACATCTACTCCGTTTTTTACCAATGCCTCTGTCAGTACGGATGCTACCTGTTCCCAGGGGCCGTAGTTACGCGGTGGTGTGCGCCATGTAACTGGTGCAAGCATGGCTATTTTCATGACAGCTTACCATGCTTTTTTTAACCCGGCGAGTTCTGCTGCTACTACAACATGAGATATCCAATAGGCAAGTGTGCTCTCTGCACCCTGGTTTAAATTAATTCCTTTCGAATGCAATCCGTCGGCACAGCCGCCTGTGGAGCGATCATATAACGCAACGCCTAAATCATTTGCCCCGAGAAACCACTGATAGGTTTTATACATGCGGTCCAGGTATTTAGATTCCCGTGTATTACGGTAAGCCTGCTGGTAACAAAGCACCATCGCCATCACATCAATTCCCTGCTGATCGAATTGCGCTGAAGGGCCGTCTTTAGTGTGCCAGCCCAGGTTTCCAATCGGGCGGAATATTTCTTTGTGAAATGTTTTTGATTCAAGAAATTCAAGAGCTTCAAATGCAATGTTCAAACAGTTTTCATCCTGTGTAATTTCCCATGCGCTTAACAAGGCAAGCGGAAGGATCGCATTATCATAAGTAAGCACAGATTCAAACCAATGCCAGTCTTTAGCGTTGTTCTGCTCATACATCGCGACAAGTTTGTCCGAAAGCACAGAGATGGTTCTGCTCTTCACATCATCGGGATAATTGTATTTAACAAACTGGCAAAGGCCGATGATAGAATTCGCGATCGCTCTCGGCGACACAAGTTGTTCAACGTGCGGAAAAGCTTTTGCAAATATCTGGATGCCGGTCTTCACCATCAGATGAGGATTTCCCTCGTTAATAAGGTAACCCAGTGCCATCATTGTTCTGCCAAAAGAATCTTCTGAACCGCGTACCTCGTCAATCGATTTAGTATAGTTCATAAAATTCCTGAAGTACCCGTCTTCTGTTTGCATATAATGAATGAAACTCAGGTAAATGGGCAGTACTCTTATTGCTGTTGTATTTTTTTTATCCTTGCAGGCCCACACGCTTAATAGTAATGCACGGGCATTATCATCAATGCAATAACCTTCCTTCCTGTTGGGTGTAGAGAATAGTGCATGTTGTATCATGCCGGTATCGTCTGTAAGATTATTGATATGCTGAAAATCTATTTCAGGCATTTGTTTGGCCGTAAGAACGCCCTTTACAGGGGGTAGTAAAACTTTACCTGCTATCATAATTTAGTTATTAATTCATTAACTGTGGAACCAGGTCTGTGGAGCGTACAGGCTTACCTATGATATCATAAAATAACCCGCTATGTTTCTGTGCCACCCGGTGCCATTTGGAATTTTTCATTTTTGCAAAAGCGTTGTGTCCCATTTGTTTTCTTAATATATCATTTTGCAAAAGCATCATAATATTATCAGCGAGTTCATTTTCTTTCAGTGGATCTATAATGATACCGCTGGTTTCATCCAGCATTTCTTTTGCAAGAACAAATGAATTAGAAATGATCGGGCAACCTGCACTCATCGCATATAAGAAAGTGCCGCTCACTGCCTGGTTAGGATCTTTGGAAGTAAAAAGATAAATGTCTGTGAGCGTTAAATATTCCATTAGCTTCTTTGTGGAAGCATATTCATTCACCAGCAAGACGCTTTCCTGCAAACCATTAGCATCAATTAATTCCTGTAAAAAATTCCTGTATTTTTCACCTTCTTCTTTAATCAGGTTTGGGTGTGTTTGTCCGAGTACTACGTAAAGTGCTTCCGGGAATTTTTTGCTCACTTCCTTCATCGCCAGTATTCCCTTTTCAATTCCCTTGTTGGGACTCAATAAGCCGAAAGTGGTAAGCACGAGACGGTTTTGAAAATCATATTTCTGTTTCAGATCAGAAGCACTTACAGGACTGCTGTTATGGGTTCCGTGGGGGATAATTATAATTTTTTCTTCGTCTATATGATAATTTTCTTTCAATAGTCTCTCCGAGTTGTGGGTCATCACAATTACTCTTTCTGCGAGTAATGAAATTGACTGAACGATCTTCAATCGCTTAGGCTCCGGAGATGGTAAGACTGTGTGAAAGCGGATAACAAATGGCTTTTCAAGTAATGCAAGAAATCCCAAAATATATTCACCGAAATCTCCGCCGTAAAGGCCAAACTCATGTTCAATGCAAACGAGTTTAATAGAAGCATCGCGGTTAATTTTTTCAGCAGTAGCGATACATGAATCCAGTTTATAGCTATCCATTGTCATGCTCACAGGAAGGCCGTAAGATATATTGCTGCCGTTTTTATCCAGTGCGCAAATCTTTATTGACAAAAAATGGTTTGTTTCTGTGTCAATCGCATTTACAAGGTCCTGGGTAAAACTGGCAATACCACATTTTACAGGGGGATAAGTGCTAAGAAACAAAATTTTAGATGTGCGATCATTTACCATAATTACCCGGTTTTAAATGATGAAATAACAAAATACCTGACTGAATAGCAGTGATGCTAAGCTCTTGAATCTTGTTTTTTTGAACCAGGTTACAGGGGAAAGTGTAAGATGATTAGGAAAGGGTTGAAAAGGAACAATTGACACGTTCCTGATGCTGGAAAGATAGTCTATTAAGTTGGTAATGTCTGCCAGGCAAGATGTTTACCCTGTATAAAATGAAGAAAGAACGTAAGGCGCTTGATTTTTAACAATACTACTGCTGTAATATCCAGGTAAAAATATTCGGGAGGCCTTACGTTCTTTAGTGACGCCATTTAAGACATGTTGCATTTAGTTAGTTATTCATCTCGATAATTACTTTCATTGCTTTTTCTTTTGATGCATTACCAAACACTTCGTATGCATGCATGATATCGTCCAGTTTAAAATGATGTGTCACTAATTTTTTGGGATCTATTTTTCCTGAGACAACTGTTTTTAAAAGCATTGGAGTGGTGTTTGTATTTACCAGTCCGGCAGTGAGCGTGATATTTTGTATCCACAGATTTTGAAGCTGCAGATCTACACTATGCCCATGCACGCCAATGTTAGCAATGTGTCCGCCGGGTCTTACTATGTTCTGGCAGATATCGAAAGTAGGGCCGCTGCCAACAGCTTCTATTGATACATCCACGCCATCTTTTGTTTCAGACATAATCCTTTTCACTGCATCTTCAGCGCCGGAATTGATTACATCGGTAGCACCAAATTCTTTGGCCAGTTTTAAACGGTTATCATCCAGGTCGATCATATAAATTTTTGCAGGCGAATAAAATTGCGCCGTTAATAAAGCAGACATACCAACCGGTCCCGCTCCAACAATGGCGATGGTGTCACCAGGTTTCACACATCCGTTGATCACGCCAATCTCATGACCCGTGGGAAGAATATCACTTAACATCACGAGACCATCTTCATCTGCACCGGCAGGCGTAAGATGCAGGCTGTTATCTGCATGTGGAATACGAACATACTCGGCTTGTGTGCCGTTAATGAGATTGCCAAGTATCCAGCCACCATCTTCGCAATGCGAATACATTTGTTTTTTACAGTATTCGCAAGTGCCGTCTGAAGTAATACAGGAAATGATCACATGATCCCCTTTTTTAAAATTTCTTACTGAATCTCCCACGGACTCAACTATCCCGATACCTTCATGACCCAGGGTGGTACCCGGTTTTACCGATGGTGTTTTGCCTTTAAGTATCCCGAGATCTGTTCCGCAGATGGTAGTTTTTATCACTTTCACCACTGCATCTGTTTGCTTTATAATAATGGGAATGGGTATCTCTGTTAACGCTATTTTACCGGGGCCGTTATATACCAAGCCCTTCATGGTGGTTTTATTTTTTAAAACTTGCTGACCTGGTATTTGGGGTGATATTATTTTACCCGGCACACTATATACGGGGTCTTTCATTATTGTTTTCATTTTTTTTAATTTTATTGTGAAGAAATGTCAATACATTTTTGTTTGAAGTTTCATGTTTCAAGTTTAAAGTTTCATCATGGAACATTAAACCTTGAACGTTAAACTTTTTTCTATATCGCTCTTAAAATGAGCCTGAAGTTTACATCAAACTCATCTTTTATCTTAACCATGCCCGCCAGTTTTTTTGGTGGTGATAATTTGAAATCTGAAAAACAAAATGTTCTTCCCCCATCCAGTAATATTCCTGCTTCAGATTTTACAAATGAATAATGGAGCATAAAACGCTTCACCACACCCGCCAGTTCTACTTCCACCCAGCCATCTATGGATTCAGTCTTGTCTTTCAGCACTGGCATATTGGCAAGCGAAAGAAAGTGAATGATCATCGTTGGATATTCATCTGCCTTTAATGTTTTACGAAGATCTTTTGTGATCAAATTACTGTGACAGTTAAAACTGAGTATCTCCATTTCTATTGCGCCAATTAACTTTACCGGTTGCGCCGGATCATTCACACAAATAATCGTATCCCTTTTGCCGTATTCCTTGATGTTACAAGTAAAATTGTTGACGTTCGATTTTCCCTTCACACTAAGCGAACTGTTCTTTTCAACACTCCATTTTACTATGTATGGAACTGATTGCGAAAAAACTGTCTGGATATTAACTGTGAAGAATACAAACCCGATTATAAAAGAGAAAATTTTTTTGTAAAACATAACCTGGATTTTATTTCTTTAAAAAGAATGAGCCTTTCGGCCCATTCTTAACCAATAACACAAATCAAAACAAGCGAGCTATCAGAATCCTATTACTGCTTCAATTACATAACCATTGAATTTGCCGCCATTGCGATAATCTGCAACTGGAAAATCTTTATAGTTCTGTACCACGTATTCACCTTTCAGAAGAACATTTTTTGTCATGAACCATCCGCCGGCAAGTGCAAGACGATTAACTTTTACCGGGTCGGCTATACCGGCTAATTGTGCTTTTGCCGTATTGTATCTTATACCTGCGAACAGGTTTTCAGCGGGTCCAAACCTGTAGATCATATCTCCTGCCAGCTGATTTGCTTTTCTAAGATTCGTTTCAGTTTTAGTTCTGCCTTTCGCTGTTTCATAGGTACCGAAAAGTTCTAACCCTCCAACTTTTAAAAAACCATTCAGCATTAATGCATCAATTCTTTTTGTGAAGCCAGGATTTAACCTGCCAGAGAACGCAATGGCAGTTGAAGCTTGGACAACACCTGATGCATCTTTCCACTTTTCAATTACATTCTGGTAATTAGAACCACCGCGGTCTCCTCCATAAAGTGTGAGCCCGCTGCCTGCACTGCTTGAGTTATGATAAAAGCTACCGGATAAACGCACACGAATATTGTCTGTAACCTGTTTGTCTATTCCGCCTTTTAATATAACTGAAGGATTACGTTTATTATTATTATCTACCACATCGCCATTCACCAGCCCTTTTGTTCCTTCATCAACACTTCCTTTTATCATACCATTTGTCATAGCTAACATTCCAAACAGGCCGTTCTTCTGTACCATTACTTCACCACCAATTTCAGTTGCATAAGCATCCATGATATAACTTTCCATAAATGGATTGTATAAAGTTTGTCCTGCATCTGATCTGCGGAAATGCGCATCACCATAGTTAACTTCCATATGCCCCACTTTGATGGTGGTAACTTCCATTAGCTTGGTCCAGAAAGGAGCTTTGAAAGGAAGTTTATCAAATTGTATATACCCTCCTTTTACCCATGCCTCATTGTGGTGACGGGTTGATAAATAAGTTGTCACATTTAAACGAATACCATCAGCAAGTTGTATATCTGTAAAAAGATTGGCCATAGACGTCATAAAGCCGGGAGCCACGGGATAGAGTTTATTAACGCCCTGGTTATTAGTAGCAGTGCTCTGTACTTTAAGATTTTGAAACTGCTGCGTAAAACCGGCGCCTATTCTTAAACGCGGCCCCTGGAACGGAAGTGAATCCGCAGTTTTGCTTGTCTCAAAAACATTGATGCCGCGTTTATCATAAGGTCTCCAGTAAGAAGGGCGGCCATAGTATTCTGTCTGCGCCATTACTGCAACCGGCAGGATGAGTGCAAGAACAAATGTTATTTTAATTACGGTTGTATATAAAGTCTTTTTCATTTTGAGATTTTTAATGGTTATAATTTGTTTGGTTATTTGCTGTATTTCATCGTGTAAGAAATACTGATATCGTCCCCTGTTTTTATAGTTCCAAAAAGTGCTTTGGGAGGGCTCACGTTGTAATCGGTCATTTTCATTTTCTTCACACCTGTTATGATATAGCTTTTATCAGAAGCATTATATTTTGCAATGGCAACAAGCGATATTTCTTTGGTTGTACCTGCTATAGTTAACCTGCCTGTACAATTTAACTGGTAAGAGTTTCCGCTGGCCGGCGTTACAGTTGCAGAAGAAAGCAGAAAGCTTAAGTTGGGGTTGTTATCCGTCTTCAAGGCTTTATAAGTATTGTTATCCATGCCGGTGTGATCGCTCTTCAGGCTTTTAGCAGGAAGGATGAAACTTAATTTCGACACGCCGGTAATGTTATTTTTATTGTCAATAACAAACGATACCTGGCTGGTGCCTTTCACTGCTTTCATTTCCCAGTCATGCACATTAGAAGTTCCGTTTAATCTTATATCCATGGTTTCCGACTGGTAAGCTGTTTGCCCTGAAACAGCAGCGGAGAAACTGAGACCTGATAGTACCAGTATGAAGAACGAGGCGATTTTGTTGGTAAATGAATTTTTCATGATTGCTTGTTTTATTTTTATTTCATCACAAAACTATCCTTGTGTTAATCCATAATACATGACGGCAGGAGAGATAGAACATGATTGTTATCAGCAATGAAAGACCAGGACTGTTAAATGAAAATCATGACCAAAATCATAATTACTCCTGATGAGTGTAAGGGAGTGCTGCATGGAGAGCGGTTAATTTTAAAGATTAACATATAACTCAAATGAATTTAAAATCATCACTTATGAAAACGGGAACAAAAGAAATCTGGTTAACTAATGAGAGCCTGTTAAGTGACATCCAGGAAGAATTTAATCTTGGTTATCCCTTTCTTAAAATTGAATTTTTGAAAACAGATACAGAGGCCAGAAATTTGAGAAGCATAATGATCGACCCGTCAACCTCCTTAAAACAATTAGCCAACCTGCGCATTGTCCGAAAAATAGATATCAATAACTATAGAACCGTCGCTGAAATTTCTCATGATTTTGAAATTGTCCTGGGCATAATGGCACAGGTATCAAGAAAGTCCGGAAACATTTGGAACCTGGTTTCTGTTACCGATGGCTGGACATTAGAAACACAAAATGCTGCAGGAGAATTTATAAGTTCCGAAATGACAACGAGAATTGGTCTTTAATTTATTGTATCACGCACTTTGCCATAGAGTCATGAGAGCGACTTAAGGATTGCTTAAAATAAGTATACTGGTATATAATTATTTACCTTTTGCGCTCAAATAGTCGGTTGAAATGAGTATCAGCGAAAGTGCCTTTAATAATTCTCAGCTTAATGATGAAGAGGCATTTGAAATGTTTTTCAAACAAAATTTTGCTGCCCTTTGTGCTTATTGCGGGTATAAGTTTGATTTTACCCTTGATCTTTCAAAAGAAGTAGTCCATTCAGCCTTTATTAAACTTTGGGAAAACCGTTCAGCATTATCACCGGGTTTATCGGTAAAGGCGTACCTGTATAAGATCATAACTAATAATTGTCTCGACATTCTGAAGCATGAACAGGTAAAACAAAAATACCGGGTTCATATACATAATTCTTTTTCTGAAGAAGCAGCAATTGAATTTGATCAGATCGATACTAAAGAATTAGCAGCAAAAATAGATGAGGCTGTAAGCGAATTGCCAGATCAAATGCGAAAAATATTTGAATTAAGCAGGTATGAAGGGTTAAAGTATGCAGCAATCGCCGCGCACCTGAACATATCCGTAAAGACAGTGGAAACTCAAATGAGCCGGGCCCTGGCCAGGTTAAGAGAAAGGTTATCAGACTATTTATATTTAGTTTTTATTGTTGCCCTTCCCTGGCTATAAAAAAATATTTCCCCGTTGTAGGGGTAAAACCTTTTTGACTCGTATTAACTATTAAGTAATGGAGAACAGAAACCAACATCACGAGCTATTAGTGAAATATTTATTGAATGAATCAGATATTCAGGAAAAAATATTCGTAGAAAATTGGGTGGAAGAGAGCGAAGAGAACAGGCAATACTTCACGGATTTAAGCAATGTTTTAAAACTGGTTGCTATAAAGCAAACAATAGATACCGTAGATGTTGAACAGGAATGGAAGGAGGCAGGAGTAAATCTCGGTTTGCGCCCGGCAATTACAGCTTTATATCCTTCGGAACAAGAAACTGATATTGAAGAAACTATAGAAGGTAAAGGAAGGCTACGGAAGATTTTAATTGCTTTGAGTGCCGCGGCCTGTTTAGTCTTACTAGCCGGCATTGGCTGGCAATTCCTGGCCGTAAAAAAACAGGATGGCCCCGGGTTTGCGAAAGCTAAAATTATTATTCCCAAAGCCATACAGGGTACGTTAATACGGAATGAAACAAATAGAACTAAACAACCCAGAATATTAAAGCTGGAAGACGGATCAGAAATTATACTGGCGCCACAAAGCACAGTTAGCTTCCAGGATCCTTTTACAGGTAACAAAAGAGATATTATTTTAACTGGCCAGGCAGATTTTAAAGTGGCAAAAGATAAAACAAAACCTTTTACTGTATTTAGCAAGGATATTTCTACTACTGCGTTGGGTACCCGGTTTACAGTTACTTCTTACCTGGCTTCGAATAGTATCACGATAAAATTATATGAAGGGAAAGTAGTAGTAAAGTCTGTAAATGAAGCTGAAAAAAAGATGGCGAAAGATGTTTACTTAATGCCAGGAGAGCAACTCGTATATAATAGGCTGATGGGCGTGGCTAGTGTTAGTTCTTTTAGAGTTAAACGTGACAATAATTTAACCGAAAATAAAAATCTTAGTGAGGATAATTCGATTGCTGATAATCCGGTCATTTTTAATTCGGATAAAACGCCATGGTATATGTTCAATAACCAGGCTTTACCTATGGTATTAGAACAGTTGAAAGAAATGTACCAGGTAGATATTGTGTATGCGAAAAAAGACGTACGGAACATGTATTTCATCGGAAAATTCAATAAATCTGATTCTGTAGAGGCGATATTGAAACAAATAAGTGCATTGAATAATCTAAAAGTGACAAGAGTGGATAATAAGTTTTTTATTAAAAAAATAAAGTAACAATACACATCATAGTTGCTGTCACTTTAAAGACGGCTACAAATTCGACAGAAAGACAAATTCTTAATTATTATAAAACTCCCTGCTATATGAAAGTTGATCAACCCCGATCAAAGGTCCGCTGCTATGCCGTTTCGTTCCTTATGCTAATCCTGTCATCAACCTGCTTACATGCGCAGGAAAGAACAAGTCTTGTAAAAGGTTTGGTCCAGGATTATAATAACAATCCCGTAAGCGGTGTTTCTGTTATCATCAGGAATACGAAAAATAATTTTAGTTCCGGTGTTAATGCAGACAGCTCCGGCATTTTTAGTTTCTCCCGCATTCCTTCAGGCGGGCCATACAGTTTTACTTTTTCTGCAGTTGGTTATGAGAGCCAGACTTTATCCGGATACACTATTAAAGAAGACATTCTTCTTTCTTTAGTGGTAAAGATGAAACCTGTTACAGCCACACTTAATGAAGTATTGGTTGTTGGTTATGGTACAATGAGAAAAAAAGATGTTACGGGTTCTGTTTCGCATGTGAAGATGTCTGATATGCAGAATAAAGAAGCTGTTTCGATTGCTGATTATTTACGAGGCAGCGTTGCAGGACTTAACATCTCCAGGAGCTCATCTGTTACCGGTGCGCAATCTTTTGAAATAAGAGGAGCCACATCTATCGGCGCCAGCACACAACCATTAATCGTTGTTGATGGAATGATCTTTAGCGGCTTGTTAAATGATATTAATCCCTCTGATATTGAAGCTATTGACGTATTAAAAGATGCAAGTTCAACTGCTATCTATGGTTCGAGAGCTGCAGCCGGTGTTATTCTTTTAACTACTAAACAGGGCAAAACGGAAAAGCCTGTTATTAACTTCGATGAACGGTATGGCGTATCATCGCTTTTAAAAAAGGAAAAAGCTTACGATGTAAATGGATACTTTAATATGCGAAGCGATGCGATGGCATCTCTTTATACAAGCCATGCCAATCAACCTGAATATTATAAAGATCCAAGAACACTTCAAAGTGTAGATGTTCAAACATGGTTGAAATATGATGGTGCCGGCGTTCCGGCAAATGCCGATCCTATGGAGTATTGGTTATTGCGTTTAAATCTTTATCCCGGTGAAATTGCAAACTATAAGGCAGGTAAATCCGTTGATTGGGTAAACAGTGTCTTTCGGCCTGGTACCATGCAGGATTACAATGCAAGCATTTCTGGTAAGACTTCCAACCTTAACTATTACTGGTCGCTGGGAATGCTCGATAATAAAGGAATTATTACTAATGATGATTATCGCAACATTCGTACACGTGTTAATATCACATCAGATATTACCAGCTACCTGCAAACAGGAATGAGAATTAATTTATCTTCTACAACACAGGATAATACAGCAGCTAACTATAGAAACGCTTACCAGGTAAGTCCTTTAGGTGATCTCTATGATGATAAGGGCCATTACAGAACTTATCCTAATACTGATATCATGGGGCAAAATCCTTTTGATAAAACGCAATATATCGGGCAGAACAGGAACATGGATATTATCGGTTCACTCTTCACGAAAATTAAACTGCCATTCAATATAAATTATGAATTGGATTTTAATAATCGTTGGGGATCATCTTTAATTTATGTTTATAAACCTTCATACACTATAGATGCGCTGCTTACAAATGGTTCTGCTTCCCGGCAGGATTTCAGGCAGTATGACTGGTCATTAGATAATATTTTACGATGGGATAAAACTTTTGCAGCCAGGCACAGGATTAATGTCCTGCTGCTTTATAATTCATCAAGGTTCAAATCCCAGCAGACCAATGCGAATGCTACAAACTTTACATTGTCTGAGGCGCTCAACTTTCATAACCTTAGCTTAGGTGCTACGCCAAGTGTAAATTCAGATGACCAGCAGGATACAAGAGCATCGGCTTTGGCACGGATTAATTATGCCTATGATGACAAATATCTTTTAACAGCTTCTTTTCGCCGTGATGGTTATTCGGCTTTCGGCCAGGCTAATCCATGGGCAGACTTTCCATCGGTTGCCATCGCATGGAGAATGAGCAGGGAAAGATTCATGAAATCGGCCCGAGTGATAAACGATATGAAACTCAGGCTTTCTTATGGTGTAAGCGGAAACAGCGGTATCGGCCGCTATACTGCATTATCGCAGCTTACTAATGGTAATTATGTAAGGGATGGCCAGACCATTATCTCACTTTATCCTACAAGCTTATCTAATAAAGATCTAAAATGGGAGGAAACATCTTCATTAAATGCAGGGCTGGATATCAGCATGTTTAACAACAGGATCAATGCTACGATTGATCTGTATTCAATGACTACAAAAAACATGTTACTGGCAAGAACGCTTCCCACCCTTACAGGATTTACAAGCGTGATGTCTAACCTTGGTCAACTCGATAACAAAGGGGCGGAGTTAACGATCAATGCTGTACCTGTACAGAACGCGATGCTTAAATGGAACATTGATTTCAACTTTTCACTGAACAGAAATAAGATCATGCATCTATATGGAGATATGATAAATGTCACTGACAGTACAGGAAAGATCATTGGGACCCGTGAAGTGGACGATCCTACTAACGGAAGATATATAGGACATGCCCTGGATGAAATTTATGGATACCAGGTGATAGGTGTTTGGCAAACTTCAGAAAAAGTTTTGGCAGCCAAGTATGGCAGGGTGCCGGGAGATTACAAAACAAATGATCCTAATAATGATGGCAAGCTGGAACCGCTTGATTATATGTGGCAGGGATATACAAAACCGCGTTTCCGTTTCAGTATGCGAAACAGTTTTACTATAAATAACTCGCTGGATATTTCTTTCCTGGCGAGAGCGAATATTGGCTACAAAAAAGTGCTGGACAATAACGCGATAAGCTCGGGTTATGCAGATCGGGTTAGCCAGGCCGTTTATCCTTACTGGACACCCGTAAATCAATCTAATACATGGGCGAGGTTAGGTTTTGGAAAAACGGGTAATATTTATACCAATGCCTCTTTTCTTCGCATAGATGATTTCTCGATAGGGTATCGTTTCAGCCAGCAGCTTTTAAGCAAACTTAAAATACGCAGCGCAAGGATATACCTGAACATTGATAATGTCTGGAGCTTGGATAAATCTTTATACTGGGATATTGAAACAGGTGCACCCACACCCACAACATTCACTACCGGTATTAGCATAAGCTTATAAATACTTTTAAACCATATTGAAATGAAACACATAAGAGTAAAAATCTATTTTTTAAGTTGCCTCGCGGTAATCGTGATGGCAGCTGTAGCCTGTAAAAAAAACTGGCTGGATCCTAAACCTTTATCATTCCTTACCCCCGAGAATTCCTACAATACAAAAGAAGGAATTCAATCTTTACTGGTTCGTTGCGGCCAGGGGTTAAGAATGGAATTCATGGGAAGAGAATGCCGCGTTGCAATTGATTATATGGCGTCCGATATGGGAGTATTGGTTAATGGAAGCCCGCGAGATTATGTAACAGAGTTACTTCCCTCTACTGGAAAAGTAAAAACATTGTGGGATGACCAGTTTACAGAATTGAATTATGCCAATGTGGTTATTTCCCGTTCACAATTACTTACTGAACCAGATGGGGTAAAAAATGAACTTTTATCAGAGGGATATTTTTACTCGGCTTACTGGTATTATAAAATGATTAATACCTGGGGAGATGTGCCACTGATCACTGAAGAAGTAACTGCTCCCAAGCTGGACTTCAAGACCTATACAAAAAGGAAGATCATTGAAACGATGATAAAAAACCTGGAGTTCGCGGTGCAGTATCTTCCTGAAAGTGCACCTAACGGATCTGCCAACCTTGCTGCCGCAGAACATTTATTAACGAAGTATTACCTGCAGGCGGGACGCTTCCAGGATGCGGTTAATATGGCAACAAAAGTAATTTCAAATTCGAAATATGTATTGATGACAAAACGGTTTGGCAGTGATAAAACTGATGCAACCAAAAATGTGCTGTGGGATCTTTTTCATAAATACAATGCTTCTGCGGCTGATAATACAGAAAAAATAATGGTGGTTCAGGATTATCCTGGTATCCCCGGCGGTACTTCGGGATCAGAACGTATGCGTGAATTCTTAACAGAATGGTACAAGAGCAACAATGATAAACTAGGGAAGCCCGGTACTATCGATGGTTTAGCCGGAGAACCCCAGATTAGTTTTACCGGGCGTGGCATCGGTAAAAATAAAAAGACCGAATATTTCGGCTATTCTATCTGGGCCGATAAGAATGATCTGCGCCACAAAGCACCAAACTGGTTACCAGTAGAAGCTTTGTTATACAATAAAGTGGGCACCGCAAATTATGGTCAGCCTTTAATTCGCTCACAATGCACAGACACGATGCGTGGTTATGACGATATCGCTTTTAATAAAATTGTAGTAGACGATGAATTTAAACCAAAGCTGCAGGGAAATAATATCCTTGGTGGAACAATGGACTGGTATGTGTACCGGTTAGCAGAAACTTACCTGCTTCGTGCAGAAGCGTATGTTTGGTTAGGCGGCCACGACAAAGAAGCTGCAGATGATATCAATAAAATAAGAATAAGAGCAGGTGCAAGCCCGATAGGTACTGCAAGCGTAACCCTGGATGATGTACTGGATGAGCGTGCGAGAGAATTGTTCATCGAAGAGTTTCGCAAAATAGAGCTGACAAGAATTTCCTATACAATGGCAATGCTGAACAAAAACGGTTATGCGCTGAAAACTATTTCAGAAAAAAATTACTATTACGACCGCATGATGTTAAAAAACCAGTTCTACAGAACACTGTATCTCTATAACGGTAAGCAATATCATATGGAACCATATCATATTTATTGGCCAGTGCCTGAAAGCGCCATCCAGGATAATACACTTTACAGGTTGAATCAAAATATTGGCTATGTAGGTGCTGATAAAAATGTTGCTCCTATAGATAACTAATGAGATTTAAAAGCAACTGCGCTTTTTATTCATCAACACATCATTAACACCTTTAATTTTTCAAAGGGTCCGCAGCCGTTATTTTAAAAATATAACGGCTGCGAAATAAATAATATTTCAAATAAGGAATGCGAATGAGAAAATTGATTTTATGCATATGCGTTATTCTTTTAGGTGTTCTTACTGCACGGTCGCAAAGAATTATTTATACCATTAACTCCGGTTGGAAGTTTCATAAGGGAGATGTTACCGGAACTGTTAATGCTGAATCAGTTCAAAACTGGGAGGTTGTTAATATACCGCATACATGGAACGATAAAGATGCCTTTGATGATCAGCCTGGTTATTACCGCGGTGTTGGATGGTATGCTAAAGAATTAAGCGTTCCTTCTCAGTGGAAAGGAAAAAATATTTTCATTCAATTTGAAGGTGTCAACCAGGAAACAGATGTTTTTATCAATGGGAAATACGCGGGCAATCATAAAGGTGGTTACACAGCTTTTAATTTTGAGATTAGTAATCTTGTTAATTATGGGCAAAAGAATTTAATCACTGTTAAGGCTGATAACAAGCATGATAAAAATATACCACCACTTAATGCTGATTTTACTTTCTATGGTGGTATCTATCGCAACGTTCATATTATTATTTCTGATGCTATTCATTTCGATATTAGTAACAATGCTTCAGACGGCGTATTTGTAGAGACGCCTTCAGTTTCAAAACAAAAAGCGAGTGTCCGCATTTCAGGTAAGCTGGCCAATAATAGTTCTGTTGATAAGAAATTGCAAATACAAACTTCCATTTTCGATAAAGATCAGCATGTTGTCGCCAGGAAAATTTCAAACGTAATTATTCCCTCAAATTCTGCATTAGATTTTCAACAGGATGATATTGAAGTCATCAATCCAAAACTCTGGTCACCTGTTAATCCATACCTGTATCATGCTGTTAGCCGTGTTGTGGACGATAACAATAATAATGTCTATGATGAGATCACACTCCCTGTTGGTTTACGCTGGTATTCTTTTACCGGTGAAAAAGGTTTTATGCTTAACGGTGAAGCGTTCAAATTAATTGGTACGAACCGGCACCAGGATTTTAGCGGGAAAGGAAATGCGTTAACAGATGATTATCACAGTAACGATTATACTAAGATCAAAGAACTGGGATTTAATTTTGTACGGCTAGCCCATTACCCGCAGGCACAGGAAGTGTATAGAACCTGTGATGAATTAGGTCTTCTTGTTTGGTCAGAAATTCCAATTGTAAATGAGATCACGCAAACGCAGGAGTTTACCAACAACTGCCTGAACATGCAGCGTGAGCATGTGCGCCAGACACGCAATCATCCTTCGATCATTCTTTATGGTTATATGAATGAAGTTTTAATAAGAATGCTATCAAGCAAGGATATGGCTGAAGCGGAGCGCCGCAAGATTGGCGATTCAACTGCTGCGCTGGCCAAAAAATTAAATGACCTTACTAAAAAAGAAGCACCCGCCATCTCAACAGTAATGGCACTGCATGGCGATACGGGTTACAATAAATATGGCATTGCATTTATACCAGATGTAATAGGATGGAATCTTTATTTCGGTTGGTACTATGGTAACCTGGAAGACCTGACTACTTTTTTAAATGATCAGCATCAAAAATATCCTTCCCGTCCTTTGATCGTTTCAGAATTTGGGGCAGATGCTGATATTCGGAATCATACATTAATTCCGCGTCCCTGGGATTACTCTGAAGATTACGAGAATATCATGCATGCTTCCTATATCAAACAAATGCTGGCGTTGAAATATTTATCTGGTTTTGCGGCCTGGAACTTCGCTGATTTTGGTGCCGAGAACAGAACGAATACGATTCCTTTTATCAATCAAAAAGGCCTTGTTACTTATGACCGAAAGGAGAAAGATGCAGCGAGTCTTTACCGTGCTTATTTTACTAAACAACCTGTCGTTTATTTAGCCACACATAATAATACAAAGCGTAGCGGAACAGAAAACACAAGAGGTTCAGGTTTAAGCATTCAGCCCCTGAGTATTTTTACTAACCTAAATAAGATTGAATTGTTACTGAACGGAAAATCTTTAGGACTACAGGAAGTAAAAGATCACCAGGTAAGTTTTAATGTTCCTTTTCAGCAGGGAATTAATTTATTGGAAGCAACTGACAAGCAAGGTCATTCTGATAAAGTGCCAGCCAGTTTTAATATTATTCCCACCATCTTAAGTGATAAAGAATGCAATGATCTTGCAGTGAATGCAGGCTCATTTCAATATTTTCTTGAAGATGAAACGCATGTTTTATGGGTACCTGATCAGCCATACAAAAAAGGTTCCTATGGTTATATAGGTGGCTCACCCAATATGAAAACCGACCGCCAGGTAAAGGTGGGAATTGCAAATAATATTTTAGACTCAAAGAGCGAACCGCTGTTCCAGACTTTTGATGAAGGTATACAGGCTTATCGCTTTGATGTGCAGGACGGAAAATATACCCTGATGTTATGCTTTATGGAACCCGATTCAAAAATGCCCGCGACAGATGTGATCTACAATTTCTCGAATGCAAAAGATACCGCTGTACAAAAAGAAGGACGTGTGTTTAACGTATTGGTCAACGGAAAAAATGTTATTGACAATCTTAACCTGGCTCGTGATTATGGTGCACACCGTGCAGTGACTTTTAATATTAATACTACAGCAAATAATCATGCAGGTATCGAAGTGAAATTTGATGCTCTTTCCGGCAAACCTGTTTTGTGCGGGATACGAATTAAAAAGACAAACTAAAACACCTGGTATGAATTGTAAACTGGCGGCGATAGCGATGTTCACTTTGATTGCTTCTTATCTCAAAGCTGAAACAATCGTTATCTCCAATGTGAAAGATGTTGAAGATGTTGCGTTGTACAAAAGCAAAGAAACCTGGGGCAGCTATACATATTGGTCAGGGTGGAACTTCGGAAAATCACAGGTGCTGGATATTGGTTATGCTACCAGTGTGTGGAACGAATATTATGGAGCCTTGTTAATTAGATTCAATGTAAAAGGTATTGACCCCCGTAAAATCGGCACAGTAAAATTCCGTGTATATAAACCAAAATGCATTACACAGATAACGCAGCAAATTCCTGTTTATCTCTATGAAATAAATGCAGCAAATGCAGACTGGCGGGAAGGACAAATGGAATCTCAACCACAAAAAGAATCTTCAAGCTGGCAATATAAAATCAATGGTAAACCATGGGCAGGTGCAGAGGGTTGTTCTAAAGCAGGAGTTGATTATGCAGCAACATCTATTGGAACAGCAATCGCAGATCGTGAGAAAGGGGAGTGGCTCGAATTTGAATTGCCTGCAAAACTGCTGCAACGCTGGATAGAACATCCCGAAACAAATGCAGGGCTATTATTAAAAACGAAGGAAGACGTTTCTTTTGGTGAGCATGTGCAATTTTTTTCTTCCGAGCATTACAGCGGCAAAGGTCCGCAACTGGTTGTTGATGGTGCATTAATATCGCAGGCAAGCCGCGGAGCCATTTCATCAAACAAACGTTACCAGCTTCCGGCGCTGAATGATCCGGGTTATCAAAGATGGCTGAAAGAAGAAACTTTCAGGTATGCAGACTGGAGCCGCGACTCAGTGAATCTTCAACTTTCAGAAAAAAATAAAATATTTCCTTACCTGTGGGATGTGATGATAGATGGTGAGTTCATCATTCCGTATAGTTATGTTACGCTCACGAATAACATGACGATGCTGAATAAATATGTAGCGGATCATGATGCGGAAGCATGTAAAAGAGTGATGATGGAAAATCAAACCGCGTGGCATATCTGGGAGTATGTAAAAGAACAAAACTGGTATGAAGCAGGTAATGTAGTGGATGATATTTTCACGCCTTATCAAATGGCATTTTTATTCGCCAACCGTATTAAGAAAAAGAATGGCGATTACAGCGGTATCTGGAGTGTGTACGACCGCAACGGAAACTGGGACCGAAAAACTCCCGAAACACTCGAGAAAATTGTGAAGGCACAGGTTGAAAAATTTACCAGCATGTCTGGCATCACAGCTGCGGGATTTAAAAAAGTTGAATCACGTTTGCGCAATTATATTCTTTTAGAGAACCAGGCAATGGATTCTGTAAAAACTGCGCTTGATGAAATTTATAAACTGCTCGATGCAGGAAAAGATTCACATGCATTATTTGATGCCATGTGCCGCATGGGTGTGTATCACGACAGGATGCTTTTCTTTCAGTCCATATTTGGTCTTCCAAGATTGAAGTTAAGATATGAAGCTGGCGGCGATCCTGTTGAAATTGCCAGCAGTTGGGTAAAACTTAAATACGGCGAATACCGCATGGACCGCATTCAGAAAAGAGCAGAAGTCTGCGAGCATTACTGGCCAACAACCGCGGGCATAATTATGCCTCCAATTAAATTCATCAACGTTTCCACTCAATCTAAATGAATACACCAATGAGAGTTTCAATGCTGCTTGTTTTTTTACTGATAGCCAGCTTCGGGGAAAGCCAGGTAAAATTGGTTGTGAAAGATTCAACCGATATTAATGCGCCCGGGAAAGCAAGAAAAATGAAGTTTAAAAATGATGATGAACTGCTAAGCTATATTCAGCAACATCATTTTGATTACATGTGGAACGGCGCTGAGCCTTCTTCCGGTCTTGCACGTGTACGATTGTTATTTGATAACCCCGAAAAGGATCATGACATCATTACTGTTGGCGGATCAGGATTTGGTGTGGCTGGTATTCTTGTAGGAATACAAAGAGGCTTTGTTACAAGAAAAGATGGCGTTGACCGTCTCGACAGGATCGTAACTTTTCTTACTAAAGCACAAAGGCATCATGGTATGTGGCCGCATTGGATACGTGCCGTTACCGGCGAAACCGTACCGTTCGCAAATGCGACAAGTAAGGACGACGGGGGTGATATAGTTGAAAGTGCATTCATGATGGAATCATTGTTATGCGTAAGACAATTTTTGAAGGATGGCAACAAACAGGAAAAAGCAATAGCAAAACAAATAGACCAGTTGTGGAGGGAGATGGATTGGGACTGGTATAGAAACAATAACGATTTTATTTTCTGGCATTGGTCGCCTAATTATGGGTGGGAAAAAAACTTTCCTTTAAAAGGTTATAATGAAAGTTTAATGGCATATATCCTTGGTGCTTCTTCCCCTACGCATTCAATTCCTAAATCTGCATATTATAATGGCTTTGGCCGCGGCGGTGAGATCGTGAATAAAAATTCACTCTATGGATTTCCACTGGTAGTAAAACATAATACCGGAGAAGCATATGTGGGCCCGATGTTCTGGACATTCTTTTCTTATGTGGGTTTTGATCCGAGAGGAATTAAAGATGAATTTGGAATTAATTACTGGAACGTAAATGTGAGCCAGGCTAAAATTCAACACGCTTATTGTGTTGAAAATCCGAAAGGTTTTAAAGGATACGGCGATAATTCCTGGGGCTTTACCGCAGGCTATTCTGTAAAAGGATATTCGGCCCACAATCTTAAAAATGATAAAGGTGTTATTTCTCCTTCAGCAGCGTTGGGCAGTTTTCCATATACACCTGTTGAGTCTATGAAAGCGCTTAAACATTATTATTATGATATGGGTGATAGCTTATGGGGTAAATACGGTTTCTATGATGGATTCAGTGAAACAGAACATATGGTGATGAGAAATTATCTCGCCAATAATCAATGCACCATTGCGCCTATGATAGAGAATTATCGTACGGGTTTATTATGGAAATTATTTATGAGTTGTCCTGAAGTGCAGGCTGGATTAAACAAGATCGGCTTTACTAAGGACAAGCAATAGCCTCATTACAGTTCACTTTTTTCTTGTGGGTGATTAACCTTTTAGTAATTGACTTATGAAAAAAACGCTCCTTTACTTTCTTAGTTTATGTTTTGTTGCAAGTGCAACCTGCCAGGATAGAGCAGTTGCATCATCTAATTTATCTGACAATGACCTGCTCAATATTGTTCAGAAACAAACCTTCAAATACTTCTGGGATTTTGGACATCCCGTAAGTGGTTTAGCAAGAGAACGAAGCGATGGTCAAACCCATAAATTCGGGGATGAAGTAGTAACATCCGGCGGAAGCGGGTTTGGTATAATGGCGATCATTGTAGCAGCAGACAGAAAATGGATCACAAGAAAGGATGCAGTAACGAGGTTGTTAAAGATCACCAGTTTTTTAGATACAACAGACAGATTTCATGGGGCTTTTTCTCATTGGATAAACGGTACAACCGGTAAGGTAATTCCATTCAGTGCAAAAGATAATGGCGGTGATATTGTTGAAACTTCTTTTCTTTTTGAAGGATTGCTTTGTGCAAGACAATATTTTAATAAAAATTCATCAGCCGAAAAACAACTTCGTAAACAAATAAATAATCTTTGGAATGATGTTGACTGGAACTGGTATACACAGGGACAAAATGTTTTGTACTGGCACTGGAGTCCTGATAATGGCTGGGCAATGAATCACCAGATACATGGCTGGAACGAGTGCCTTGTTACCTATGTGCTTGCCGCTTCTTCGCCAACACATGCGGTAGCGCCGGCAGTTTATCATGAAGGATATGCCCAGGGCAAAACCTTTGTAAACGGGAAAACATACTATGATATAAAACTGACTCTGGGCAATGAATATGGTGGGCCACTTTTCTTCACTCATTATTCTTTCATGGGATTAGATCCACGCCATCTTTCAGATAAGTATGCAGATTACTGGCAGCAAAATGTAAATCATACGCTTATCAACCGGGCATACTGTATTGATAATCCAAAAAAATATAAAGGTTATGGCGAAAACAGTTGGGGATTAACAGCCAGTTATAGTATTAAAGGTTATGCTGCTCATTCACCCACCCGTGATCTTGGTGTTATCAGTCCGACCGCGGCTTTATCAGCATTTCCTTATACGCCAAAATATTCTATGCAAATGCTGAGGCATTTATATAATAATAAGAAAGATCAGCTTTGGGGTGAATACGGTTTTGGCGACGCCTACGATGAAACTGAAAACTGGTATAATAAAAATTATTTAGCCATAGACCAGGGTCCCATAGTGGTGATGATTGAAAATTATCGCACAGGATTGTTATGGAAATTATTCATGAGCTGTCCTGAAATAAAAGCCGGTTTAGATAAGCTTGGGTTTACAAAAGAAAAAAAATAACAATACCTAAATGACGATACCGGGCCTTTATTTATTGGGTTGAAATACATCTCTCAAAAATAATTTCTGTAGTTTGATTTAGGCAGCCAGTGTCAGGTCTGTTCCGCGTTTTAAATCTAAGACCTACGCATTCCCACTTCTAATACCTGCTGCTTTTTTCATCACATAATAATCATGGTTCAGGAGGGGAAAAGCTTGTTTTAAGCAGCACTATACGTTCTTCATTCTTAAAAGGAATTTCTTACTTGTCTATTACCAAATGCTCAGGTTTTTTTTCGGTGTTTTGATAACACAAAATCGAACTTAATACTTGTTGGTATAACAAGATTTCCTAAATTATGACATTCACACATTATCGAATCGTAAAAGAACAGGTTAGAAACATGAAAATTAATTTAATTCTGCTGGCAGCTATTTTGTATGCCATTCCATCATTTGCACAATTGCCTTATAACTCAGCTGTTCCTAATGGCTACACAAAAAAAGCAATTGTGGCTGAACAAGTAGGTCTTACACAGGTTTCCATTACCTATCATCGTCCTGCAGTAAATGGACGTGAAGGAAAGATATGGGGACAGGTGGTGCACAAAGGTTTTATTGACCAGGGTTTTGGAAATAATAAGCTGGCGCCATGGCGTGCAGGAGCGAATGAAACCACTACCATTGAATTTGATAATGATGTAAAAGTGGAAGGGCAGACACTTCCAAAAGGAAAATATGGTTTATATATCGCTTACGATCCGTTGGAGAGTAGGGTCATTTTTTAAAGAAAATATTATGCGTGGGGTTCATTTTTTTATGATGAAAAAGATGACGTTCTGCGTGTAAAAGTTAAACCTCAGCCAATAGAAAAAAGTGTAGAAAACCTCAAATACGAGTTTTTAAATCAAACACCTAATTCTGCTATCGTTGCGCTTTTGTGGGAAAAACTCTCGATACCTTTCAAGGTGGAAGTTGATTATTTGAAACAACAATTTGATGCATTGGTTGCCGAGTCGCAAAAGCCACCAGGCTTTACATCACAAGGATTAAACATCGCTGCTAACTGGGCGCTGCAAAATAATTATCAGCTTGAAAAAGCACTTGAATGGTCAACGGTAGCATCAGGTCAGAATTTTCCGGGTGATCCAACTTCGTTTGCAGCAATATCAACTAAAGCCGCTATTCTTGATAAACTCGGTAAGTCTGATGAAGCTGCGGCGGCTATTAAAACGGCTTTGCCTTTGGGAAATGTTAGCCAGCTTCAACAATTGGGGAGACAACTTTTAAATGCCAAAAAACAAAAGGCAGCATTAGAAGTTTTTGAATTTAATTATAATAAAAATCCGAATCAATTTATAACGTTAACGGGAATGGCGAGGGGTTTATCTGCAAATGGTGATTACACTAAAGCCCTTGATTTTGCGAATAAGGCTTTGCCCTTGGCACCGAACGATGCAAACAAACAAGCAGTTCAGGCGATGATCGATAAACTGAAAGCTGGTAAAGACATCAATTAAATTTCCAGGAAAAATATCTTTCTGAATAGCTATTGAAAGCTACGGGCCATGCTTTAATTATAGGCCCCTTTATCTTTATTATTCCCAGGTATAATGACAAAAACTAAAATTTTTATTTGGCTGATCTTTTTGTTTTCTTCATTGAGTATCACGTGTAGTGCAAAAGAAACTCAGAAAAATATTATTTCAGGTGAAATTAAAAATCTGCCGAAAGGTTTAATACAACTTATCCTTGAAGAGGATATCAACAGAAAAAAAAGCAGAATTATTGCGAAAATTCCTGTGGATGAAAAAGGAGGTTTTAAGTTTGAAAAAAAACTAACGCCCTATGTTTACACGCTAAAAATAAATGATCGGAAGTCGGTTATGCTTGCAATTGATAAAGGCCAGGATATCTTTATTATGGGTGATGCTGATGGTCCGGATCCCTTGCAGGTAACGGGCTCTGAGGATAGTGAAAAACTTTCCGCGTACGAAAAATTCAGAAAGGAATCTCTTAACAGGCTGGTCAATTCTGTACGCAACCAGATCAAAATGTTGAAAGCAAAAGGGCTGCCTGAAAACAACCCGCAATTGGTAGCGCTTACAAAATTGGAGGTCGAAAATTACGAACAACACAGAGATGAGCTGATCGAATTTATTAAAAATGAAATGGGCACTTCATTGGCGATCTACCCAACATCGATTCGCTGGGGTGGAGAAAAAAATATTCCTTTTCTAATTCAACTGGCTAAGCGATTCGAAAGCGCTCATCCCAATACACAGATTGCTGCAAAGATCAATGAAAAAGTAAAAGTTTTAAAGTCAAATAGTATTGGTGGAAAAGTAGCAGAGATCCAGATGCCTGATAAAAATGGAAAGATCGTGTCATTATCTTCAATCAAAGCAAAATATATTTTGATTGATTTCTGGGCAAGCTGGTGCGTCCCGTGTCGCAGGGAAAGCGGTCTCCTTAGCGAACTATATCAAAAGTTTAAACCAAATGGTTTCGAAATATATGCGGTTGGTTTTGACTCAGAAAAAAACTACTGGATGCAGGCAATCGAAAGGGATAAAAGAACCTGGATAAATGTTTCAACCTTCCGGGAATTTGAAACGCCAGCCAGTTTTGATTATGCTGTTACGGCACTGCCGGCAAACGTTTTAATTAACAGTTCGGGGAAAGTGATCGCTAAAAATCTGCATGACGACGATCTTAAAGCAATGATTGAAAAATTGTTTTCAGAAAGTCCTGGTGCTGAGCTGCACCAGTAATTAATCCCGAATAACTCTCCTTCCATAACATCTGCCTTTAATCAATCTTACTACAGGGATATATCAACTCCAATATTCCCTTCCTGTTTTTTATCTATCCTAAAAACATGCTGCTTTTTTCATGGTTGATTTATCATGTTTCAGGAAAGCGAAAACATGCTTTATCTGTTTCTGAACGGGTCTTCGCTTATTAGGAAAACATCTTCGTTGTCTAAGTATAATCCGGAGCCTGCTATGTTTAAAATAGCGGCTTCAATCTCCAAATTGACTTTTAAAAAAAATGCAGATGAGAAAAATTCTAATGTTTACATGGCTAATGTTATGCGCTGCGTTAGCCTTTTCACAAACGAGAGTTGTAACAGGTAAAGTTACAAGCGAAGCCGGAACTCCGGTTCCTTTTGCTTCCATCACTTTAAAGGGCACAAACACCGGTACCGCCGCTAACCAGGATGGTAATTTTCGGATCAGTGCAAAATCCGGTGATGTACTGGTTATCAGCAGCCAGGGTTATGGAAGGAAAGAAGTTAGTGTGGGAACAGGTTCTGTTGTGAACGTTTCGTTGACCAGCCAGGTTGCAGATTTAACCGAAGTTGTTGTTTCTGCCGGTTATAATACAAGGCGAACGCAAAGAAGTACGGTATCAAATGCACAGGTAGTTACCAATGAACAATTAACAACGATCCGGCAGACGAACCTGAATAGTGCTTTAGCAGGTAAAGTTGCAGGCATACAGGTACGCGGACAATCTACTGCTGCACTTGGCCGCGATGCGAATATTCGTCTGCGTGGTGAAGCTGCTTTAGGAGGTTCATCTCTTTTATATGTAGTAGATGGCACCGTAACAAATTCGGTAGACATCAACCCTGATGATATCGAAGATCTTACTGTTTTAAATGGCCCAAGTGGAGCAGCTATTTATGGACCACAGGCTGCAAGCGGGGTAATGGTAATAACAACACGAAGAGCAAAGAAAGGACAGAAAGGATTGGGGATTGAAGTGAATTCCGGCATGCAATGGGATAAGCTTTATATTCTGCCAAACTATCAGAATGTTTACGCCGGTGGTGGTGTTGGTAATTTAATACAGTTTACCTGGAAGGCGGGAATGCCCGATGAATGGAAAACATTAGACGGAAAATTCTATCATGATTATACGGATGATGCAAGCTGGGGTCCCCGCATGGTGGGACAGGAATATATTCCATGGTATTCATGGTATCCCGGTACAAAATATACCGGAACTACGACTAAGTTATTGCCACAGCCAGACAATGGCAGAGACTTTTACAATACAGGAGTTACAGCTAATAATAATATTAGCGTTGGAGCCGCGGGAGAACATTACAATACCCGTTTTTCATATACAAATGTTGACGTAAAAGGATTGATACCTAATTCGTGGCTTAAGAAAAACACGCTGGCCACTAATGCCTCTATAGACCTGGGTGAACATTTTAATATTGGTACCAATCTTACGTATGTAACACAAAGGTCCCAGGCAGAAAATAATGATGCTTATTCAAATCAGTCTACAGGATCATTTAACCAATGGTTCCATAGAAATTTAGATATGAATATCATGGAAGAGTTAAGGGATATGCGGTCTCCGTTGGGAACTTTGGCAAGCTGGAACCATGCAAATCCAACGAGCTTCAGTGCTTCTGATCCGGGATCTTTTTATAAAGGCAACTACTGGTATAATATGTATAGTTACTTCGACAATGTCGAAAATTTATCACGTCGCGATCGTTTGTCCGGAGATGTAAATGTGACGTACAAATTAAATGATCAAATTAAGATCAGGGGCGCTTTCCGCAAGAATTATGTAAGCACTACAGGTGAAAACAAGACTTATTATTTGCTGGAATCAAGTGCCACACAAACAGGACAGAAAGCAGCTTATAGTACGGGGCAAAGTTTCTTTAATGATGACCGGGTAGAATTGACTGCAACATATGTAAAGAAAATTTCTGATTTTAATATTGACTTTTTAGTCGGCGGTGAAGGAACTAAGATCACCCAAAGCTCATTAAATGCTAATACGCGTAATGGTTTGTATATCCCTGATTATTTTTCTCTGAATAATTCTATTGATGCTATTGCGCAGTCTAATTCAAGACAACTCGAAAAAAGAAAAGCTGTCTTCACAAGAGGCAGTTTGGGATGGAGAAATATGTTATTCGGAGAAGTCACATTAAGAAACGACTGGTTTTCGGCTTTGCCGGCGGAGAAGAATAATATTTTTGTTAAGTCTTTCGGAGCAAGTTTCGTCTTTAGTGATTTGATAAGACAGTCTGTTCCATGGTTAAGTTTTGGAAAGCTCAGAGCCAGCTGGGGTGAAGTTCCACAGGCTATTAGTCCCTACCAGCTGGAGTTGGCCTATGGTGTAGGTGCAGATCAGTTCACTGGAAATTTTGTGATGACTACTCCTAACCAGATCATCAATCCAAACATAAGCGGTGCCATCAGAACAACTGCTGAAATAGGCTTGGAACTACGTGTGCTAAAAAACAGGTTAGGAATAAGTGCTACATACTATAATGCGAATACTACAAATGCACCTGTAACGGTACAGATCAACGGTGCAAGCGGTTTTACTTCTTCATTGGTTAATGCAGGTAAGATCGCACAAAAAGGTTTTGATCTGCAGTTAAATGCAACACCGGTAAGATCGAAAAATTTCCAGTATACGATCAATGCTGCTTTTTCAAAAGTAATAGACAATAAAGTTGTAGAACTGGCTCCGGGAATTGACCAGATCGCAGTCTCCGGCGGTGCAAATTTTACGGGAATTACAACGCCTTTAGTTGTGCACCAGGTAGGACAACAATGGGGGATGCTTATCGGCGGCGGCAAAAAATATATAGATGGTTTGCCGGTAGTTGATGCATCGGGAAATTTTGTAAAAGAAGAAAATAAAAAGTTCGGTAGTGTACTTCCTGATTTTACAGGTGGTGTACAAAACTCAATCTCTTATAAAGGATTTATACTGAATGTAAATATTGACTACCAGCAGGGTGGTAAATTCTTCTCACTGTCAGACATGTGGGGTTCTTATTCCGGCTTACTGGCACGTACTGCAGGTGTTAATGATAAAGAAAACCCGATCAGGGATGCGGTAGCTGATGGAGGTGGTGTAAAAGTGGTGGGTATCACTGAGAATAAAACTCCTGTAAGCTTGTACATGGATGCGCAAACCTATTACCATTCAATGGTAAGTGCGAACGTCTATGACGACTTTGTTTACGATCTCACTTTTGTTAAGCTGCGTGAATTAAGTATAGGATATAAGCTGCCTTTACAAAAATGGGGAAGCATAAGCAAGCATATACAAAGTGCTTCTATTTCACTTGTTGCCCGAAATCCATGGTTGATCTATGCTACAACAAGAGATTTTGATCCGTCCGAAATAAGCAACACTTATGGAGAGAATGGTCAGTTTCCCGGCACACGTTCCATTGGCTTTAATGTGAAACTTGGATTCTAAAAAAAATAATTATTAAATCTATTATTATGCGAATAAATAGAATGTTCAATGTGCTGGCGATGGTAGCAATACTGCTATCTGCCGGTTGTAAAAAGATCAATGATTTTGGCGATACGAATGTTAATCCAAACGGTACCGCAGTGCCTTCAACAGCGGCATTGCTTACTAACGTGCTGGCTGGTTTGGGTGGTCTTGCTGCACAAACAAGACCCGGTCTGTATGCACAGCAGTTTTCAGAAACCCAATACACAGAAGTATCTCTCTATGCACTTCCGCAATTAGAGTTTGATGGTAATTTTGCAGGTGGCCTTATGGACCTTCAGAATATTATCAATATTAATACGGATCCTGCTACAAAAGATAATGCTACGAAGTTTGGCGCAAATGCAAACCAGGTTGCTACTGCAAGGATAATGAAGGCTTACATTTTCTGGACAATTACAGACAGGTGGGGTGATATACCCTATTTCGAATCATTAAAAGGTTCAGCCAATCTTTCCCCTAAATACGATACACAGGAAGCCATTTATAAAGACCTGGTTAAAGAGTTAAAAGAATCTATTGCCCAATTTCAACCCACAGGCGCCAAGGTACAAGGAGATATTATTTACGGTGGTGATGTAACAAAATGGCAAAAATTTGCCAATTCATTAAGAATGTTAATTGCACTTCGCACCAGTAAAGTTTATCCCGGCGCAAATGAATTTGGTGCTACCGAATTTAAAGCAGCCTTCCAGGATGCACAAGGTTATATAGCATCAAACGCTGATAATTTTACTATTAAATATCCTGGTACCGTAGCAGCTTTCAGCAGCCCGTGGTGGGCACTCTATAATGGACGTACCGATTATGCGGAGTCTAAATTGATGACGGATCTTACGGCTTCACTCAGCGATCCCAGGCAAGCTGCTTTCGGATCTTCCACTACGGGTTTTCCTTATGGTTTAACAAGAGATCAGGCTGTTATTTTTGGAACCAGTTATGCAACGATTTTAGCCGCGGCCAAAAGAGACAGATCTTCACCCCTCGTTATTATAGGTGCATCAGATGTGCTACTTGCAATTGCAGAAGCCGCGCAACGTGGATGGATCACCGCGAATGTTGCTGCATTTTATCAGAATGGAATTTCAGAGAATTGGGCCGAATGGGGTGTAACAGGAAATCTTAGCGGTTACCTCGCAAATACTTCCGTTGGTCTTACAGGGACTGCTTCCGATCTTCAAAAGATACAATTGCAACAGTACATTTCTTTTTATCCTGATGGTCTTCAGGCATGGGCTAACTGGCGCAGAACAGGCGTACCTGCATTAACCCCAACTTCTAATGCAATTAATTCGAGCAAACAAATACCCCGGCGTTTTACATACGGACCTAATGAATATAATTTGAATAGTACGAGTGTGAAGGAAGCTGTTGCAAGAATGGGCGGAGGAGATACACCGGAAGCAAGAGTATGGTGGGATAAATAAACAACATTACGGGGCAGTAAATCTGACTGCCCCGATCATTTTAATTCTATAACAAAGAACAGTATGAAATTTAAAAATATTATACTCAAAACGTTACTAACGGTTAGTACAATAGCACTGGTTTTTGGGTGCAAAAAGCCTGCTATTCCTGAGCAAGCTGATGGAAAGGGATCAACAATTGTAAGAATGCCACCGGGGAGCGGGTATAAATTAACGGCTATAGATCTGGTAACGACTTCGCAGACATTTGGCCTTGTAGATGTTTATCGCGATGCACCCGGAGAAGATGCTTTGAATTCTACAACCAAAGTTGTTATCACCGAGGACCCGGCTGTAATAACTGCATACAACACTGCAAGAGGAACGAGTTATATACCGCTGCCTCCAACTACTTTTACACCAGATGCTTCAAATCCGAAATCAGGTAATGATTATAGTTTGACTTTCGGTCCGGGCGAATTTTACAAACAGTTAAAGATCACTGTTCCGAATGCTACGGCACTGGATCCGAATAAAAAATATGCACTTGGTTTTAAGATCACTTCTGTAGATAACAATGGAAAGATATCTGCAAGTGAGAAACAAGTAGTAGTGGAAGTTGGAATTAAAAATAAATGGGATGGCGTATATACTGTTAACGGAACTATGGTTGACCTGACGGCTTCAACTATTACCGGCTATTACCCGCTAACATTTGAATTAAGAACAACAGGTTCTAATACACTCGCCGTATTTGATAAAAGCCAGGGCACTCAAACGCATCTTATTTTAAGCGGTGGCGGAGCAAGCCAGTATGGAACTTTTGGTTTGAATATCACCATCGATCCTGCGACAAATAAAGTAACAGGCATTGTAAATTCATTTGGACAACCTTCTGCTAATGGCCGTTCCGCAGCGTTAGATCCTACCGGTGTAAATGCTTATGATCCTGCTACAAAAACTTTCCGCATTAAATATTTTTTGTTACAACCTGGTACCACAGTCAGAACAACGTTTGATGAAACCTGGGTTTTTTCGGGCGTGAGATAAAAACTTATTTATGTAATAAGGCGCCCTAATGAGGCGCTTTAGTATATGCGAACTGCAGGGTGGCAGATGAAATTAAAGATTTTCTCATGTGCTGAATAATTTAACAGCACAACGCGGGTGGTTTCAACCACCCGCTCTTTTTATTACAGCTTTAAGAAAAAAGAATAGCAGGGGGGTACCGTGTTCCCGGGTAACAGGAACGTTTAACACAAAGAATTAAATATCCGGGTCACCCTTAGAAGCGATCCAATTTTTAAAATAGGGTGCATTTTCCTGGCTGATAATTACTTCTTCAGGAACTTTAACGGTTAATTCAACTGCCAGTTTAACGCGATCAAGCAGCCTGAATTTTTTTATTGCGTTGATGTTAATGATAAATTTCCTGTTTGCCCTGTAAAATATCCTGGTGTCTAATTCTTCTTCCAGAATATTTAATGTTTTGATGTCAGTCAGGTGTTTTTGTTCACGAAAATCGACCAGGAAGATCAGCCTGAACTCAGAATAAAAGTAAGCGACATCTTCGATGCGGCAAAAGTGAAAGTCTGTGCCTTTTTTATACAATATGCGTGACCTTGTTTTCTTTGTCCGCTCAGCAAGTTGTTTTAATAAATAATCATATCCCTGGAGAAAATGTTTCTTGATATCGGTATACTTCGATAGGGCTTTTTGAATTTTTTCCTTGTTAATAGGCTTCAGTATATAATCAAGCGATGTATGCTGCAACGCATCAATGAGGTAATCGTCATATGCAGAAACAAATATGATGGGTGCAGGAATTTCAAATTCGGGCAAAGTCTCTAAAATATTTTCGCCCTGTAACTGAATATCCATAAAAATGAGATCAATTTTCCCGTTATAAGTTTCAAGGCTTTGTTTTACGTCCAGCATCGTAGGTAAAACACCTTCAATAACAACAAGGGGGTCTAATTGTTTTAGTATGTTAATCAGTTCAGTAGCAGCAGGAATTTCGTCTTCAATAATTAATATACGCATCACTTATATTTTAATAATGGTAAATGAACAGTGAACTCCAGATCGGAAGATTTGATAACTAAAGGTTTATTTACAATCATCAAACTACGTTCTGATAAATTTTTCAGGCCTATTTTTAACGAATCACTTTTATTAATTCCCCTCACTTTATTTTGTACAGTAATAAATTCCCCTTCCATATTTATCAGCAGGCACAAGGGCTCTTCTACCGTAAAGCGATTGTGTTTGATCCCATTTTCTATTAAAATTTGTATGGAGACAGGTATTACCAGGTAATCTTCGGCTTTAAGTAAATCTATCTGAACGTCGAAATGAATGGCTTGTCCATAACGAATACTTAAGAGATAAAAATATTGTTGAGAGAAATTCAATTCGTCCCGCAGCAGAACAAGTTCTTTAGTTTTATTTTTTAAAATATACCTGTATACGTCTGCCAAAAGCTGAACATATTTCCTGGCTTCTTCATTTTCCGGCTTTATGAGATGATGCAATGTATTTAGTGTGTTGAAAAGAAAATGCGGATCAAGCTGAAGTTTTAGTGCTTCCACTTCTGCGTGGTCTTTTGCGATCCGCAGGTTTTCAGTATATAGCACCTGTAACTTATTTTCTTTTCGAAGCTTTAAGTAATGAAGGGTGATGTAAACCAATAAAAAAATGCTCGTTAACTCAACTGATTTTAAAACGATGTTGTCATGAAAAAGAAAGTAGCATACAATTACATTTCCTATTACTATAAGCGAAACTGTTAAGAGCCGGATAGACTTTAAAGAACTATGGGATAGGTGACTTTTTTTCCCGGAAACTGAATTATAGAACAGAAAGCCCGCAAAGGCGAATAAAATATTTATGATATGGGCAGCCACACTGGTCAATTGTAATACTATAATTGTTGGAAATAATAAACAGAAACTATTAAAATAGTGTTTCAATCTTAAGAGTTCTATCCTTTCTCATTCATTCCTATTGTCTTGAAAAAATTTTCTTTGAATTGTACACCAATGGGTATTTCGAATTTATTGATAGTTACATTATTTGGAGTGATAGCAGTAATGTGTTTTTTTGATATTAAATAGGAACGATGTATTTGTATAAATTCTCCACCGGCATCTGATAACAATGTTTCAAATTTTGATAGTGGAATAAGTGGCATTAATTTCTGCTCATTCTTTAACACTACCAGGGTGTAGTTTTTCATGGCCTCACAATACAAAATGTCATCTAAAAAAACCGGGTAATTTTTGCCATCTGATTTTATAAAAATATCCGGCCTTTTTTCATTGGCAGGTTCAAAATGGTTTTTTGAAGAATTTGTAATAGCGTCTATGGCCTTATACACGGCTTTTGTAAATCGTTCAAACGAAAAAGGTTTTAGAAGATAGTCGACAGCATTCAAATCATAACTTTCAACAGCATATTCGGTATATGCCGTTGTGAAAATAACGGGTTGTTGTGGCTGTACTATTTTCAATAATTGTAAACCGGAAAGATTAGGCATATTAATATCCAAAAAAATGATATGAATATTGCCCCGGGTCCTTAAATGATCAATCGCACTTAATGCATTTATACACTCTCCCCCAAGTTGGAGTAATGGCATTTGTTCTATATAGCCAATCATGATCTTGCGGGCAATGGGTTCATCATCCACTACCAGGCAATTATATTTTTCAATCTCCATTTGGGGTCATTTAAACTTCCTTACTAATTGAATCTGCAGATCTATTGTATAAAAAATGGTATCCTCCGTAATAGTTAATTGATGTTGGTGATTTGGATAGAGCAGTTCCAGCCTTCGTTTAACATTGGTTAAACCAATTCCGTTTTCCGAGGTTGCCTTTTCTTTATTATAGTTGTTTTTTATAGTTAAGCTAAACCAATCGTTTTCAAGCGTTGTATTAATGTAAATTTTTACTGCTGATGATTGAACGAACCTTGAGTGCTTAAAAGCATTTTCCATAAACACAATTAATATTAAAGGCGCAATTTGATAGGGCGCATCTGCCGGAATGGTGTTATCAAATTCCAATTCAAGATTATCTTCCAGTCGCACACTTTCAAGTTTGATATAGCTTTTTAATACATTGATTTCATCGTTTATTGATACGAATGGCTTTTGGGTTTCGTATAAGGAGTGCCTGAGCAGATCAGAAAGGCGCAGCATCAGGTCAGGTAATTTATCAGATTTATCTACTGCGAGACCGTACAAATTATTAAGGGTATTAAATAAAAAATGAGGAGCGATTTGCGACTTTAAATTATTGACTTCCGCCATTAATTGTTGTTGTTGTTTTTCCGCTTCAAATTGTTGCCTGATGTATCCATCCTTAAAATATTTGCATGCTGTTATAAATAAAAAGCAGGCAATTACAAATGTTATGTTATTGACCAAAATATCCAGGAAAGTATTACCCCTGAAACGGGGTTCATTTTTTAAATAATAAAATTGAAAAACAGTTCTGCTATACAGATATAGTAACCAACTGAAAGAACCAACAGAAAAATAAATCAGGTACTTCTTAAATTCAAACAACCGCTTGTATAACCACACCGTAAAATAGGTAAAGCCTGCAAAGATTATTTCTGAGAGTAACATGTACTCCAGGAAAATTCGCGGGTAATATTTTATTGTAATATAATAAAGCCAGAACCGGAACAAGCCATATCCCGTCCAAAATAATAAATGCCATGGCCATCGCCTGTGCAGTAACAGGTTTTTTTGTTTCCAGTAAGTAATGCTAAAACCCGGCATTTTTTTGTTTATTCAAATATAGCCGTTAAACATTTTTACCCCTGAATCTATATGTCCCTGAAAATCCAATTTCGTCCTTTTCCAATAGGTTGTTTATCCCGGAAAAGACGTTTCTATACTGTAAATTTTATATTAGTCCGTTTCAAAAAAAATAGATTTCCGGGTTTAATAACTTGAAGTAAATGCATCAATAAGTGCTAAGTACTTTATATGGTCATCAATATCCCTGAAATATTTTTAGTAAAGCAGTTTTTATCCGGGCGTAATGACTTTGCATTCATAAAGTTGTACAACCTTCACACGAAGACAATCTTTCGGCTTGCTATGCAGCTTACGGCTGGTAATGTGCCGGTCGCAGGGGACATTGTTCAAAAAGCGTGGATGATAACTTTTGAAAACTCATTACGTCTTTCTTCTAATTCACAACTTAAATCATCCCTAAAACAGGCTTTAATTAATTGCAGCAGGGAGTATTATCACAAACGCAAGTACTACATGTTAATTCATGATGACTTCAGTGAAAAACCTGAAAGCGGAATTTCAGAGAATGCGGAACAGGCGCTTAGCATGTTGCCAGTTGGTTACCGGCATGTATTTGTGCTGCACGATATATATGGGTACAAGCATAAAGAAATAAGTGAACTGTTACAAATAACTGAAGGGATCAGCGGGAGCCAACTATTTAATGCCCGCAAAGATTTGCGGCAATTATTGCCTGCAATTTTTAGCACTAAACCTGATCACTACCTGGAGTGGGGCGATGCGGAAATTAAAATATTCAGGTCAGCTTATAAAAATATTGACTTACCGGAAGAACTAAGGGAGAAGGTGAAGAATAAATTATTTGACGAAGGCCTTATCCATACTGGTTATTATGGGTTTTCATTAAGAAATCAATGGAGCATCGCTTTATTCGGTAAATAGAAAATTAATAATGATAAATTAAGCAAACACCATCATATGAAATATCCAGCAATTATTTTTTTTCTTTTCCTTTCGTTTATGTGTTCTGCCCAAAACTTACGGACTTATAAATACGGCCGAAATACTTTGACAGGAAAGGTGATATTAAAAGACTTGAAACATCCTGTTAGCGGGAAAACAATAAAAAATGCAATGGTTTTAATCTTGCCGCAACCAGTAACATTTATTCCCGCAGGCCAGGAAGAAGACACGGCCACTACAAGAGAAATTCGCATTTATGGCCTCCTGAACAAATTTGTAAATCCCAATGTTAAGTATAAAAAACTAGTAGGTAAAAAAGTTGCAATTACTGCAAATTATGTATTTGCACCGTCGGGCAATTATCCTTTACTGGTAAATATCATTGATGACTTTCGTTATAAAATAATCGAATAAATAATAAAACCTCCTACAAACGGTTGGGGCAGAAAGGTGCTGACTGAAATCAAAAGCATTTACAATTCTTGTTTGTTTAGTTCTGGTTTCGCTCGGATATTAAAGCCGACTTCTTTGCAAGATCTTTCCGATTTATGAAGACTATAAAATAATTTGAAAAGAAAGGAATAATGGAAAGCGTAAAAGCGAAATTAATCTGGGCTGAAAATATTGCCATTCAATTATTTAAAGCGGTGGATGATCGAAAGTTAATTGCGGCAGGAAAGTCAGAACGGCAGCTAAATACCGAAATTTTTAAGTTGGCTCATGACCTCTTTGGTATAGAAAAGCATTGGCATAAAAGAATTGTCAGAAGTGGTGCTAATACTTTATTGCCCTATGATGAGAACCCACCAGAATTAGTAATTCAGGAAGATGATATTTTATTTTTTGATTTCGGGCCCGTTATCGAAGAATGGGAAGCAGACCTGGGAAGAACCTATGTTATAGGTGAGGATACAATTAAACATAAATTGAAAGCTGATGTAGAAAAGGCATGGTATGAAACAAAAGAATGGTTTAATTACCAAATCAAGCTGACGGGGGCTGAATTATATCTGTATGCTGTGCAAAAAGCATCACAATATGGCTGGACCTTCGGCGGAAAAATAGCAGGGCATCTTATTGGTGAGTTCCCACATGAAAGAGTAGCGCATGGAAGTAACCAGTTATATATTCATCCTGATAACCATAATGATATATTTGCACCGGATTCAAATGGTAATAAAAGAGAATGGATTTTAGAAATACATTTTGTTGACAGGCAAAAAAAGATAGGGGGTTTCTTTGAGCAGTTATTAACCTGAAAGAGCAAAGAAGCCATGTATAAGACACCATTTAAATTTCGAACAATAAATTATTTAAAGTGAATACCAAAGGGCTAATGATTTCCAGTTCGATTTTTTTGGCAGCAGCGGGGCTGGTTCTTATTTTTTTACCCGATGAGGTTTTGAGTTATCTCGGCGCAGGTACAATAAAATTTCTTCCTGTTATTTTTAAAATTGCAGGAGCGCTTTTTTTTGCATTTGCTATGCTTAACTGGATGGCAAAAGCCAATTTAATAGGGGGCATTTACAGCCGGCCAGTTGCGTTAGGGAATTTTACCCATTTCGCCATTGGGGCGCTTACACTGCTTAAAGAAATTTTAAATCATCAAAACCAACCATTATTGGTATGGTTAATCGCATTTCTCTATTCGATTTTTGCAGTGCTTTTTGGGTTGGTTATTTTTCGTAATCCGGGCTTCCTAAAAAAATAAGGAATGGGATCATTTCATCTCAGTGTCTTAGCTCCACATACCCAAAGAATTAAACAATGGTGCTTCTGTAATTCCATGTTTCCGGGCAAGTTCATATATACATTCTATTTTTTCAGGCGTAATATTTCCCTTGCCTGTTGAATAAGGCTGGTAGTTTTTTTCCAGTGCCAGCACTATTGCTTCCTGCATGCAGCCGTGCCCTGCATTCTGAACAGGAAAATCATAAAATTCATGATGTATTTGCGGGGTGAAAGAATAACCGCCTTTTATTTGTCCCATACCGCCGCAAAATAAACGTTCACTAAAGGCACCTTTAAGATCAAATACAAGGTTCTTCGGATAACCCGCATCGCAAATAATTATATCTTTTTTGCAAAGGAGCGGATCGAAGTTTTCAATCGTTGAACTCGTGATAGCGATAACGATATCTGCTTCCGGTAAAAGTTTCCTGATGTCTGTTGACGCTTCTGCACCTATTCTTCTGTCGTGAAGACTTTTAGTTAACGCATCAAGTGTTACTTGCTGCCGGGCACAGAGTAAAAACTTTTTGACCTTCCCTGAAAAGTATTGAACGCAGGCTGAGCCAATATCTCCCGTAGCGCCGATAATCAGCAATTGAAGATCTCTCAGATCCTTATTAAAATGACTGCAGGCTTTTTCTATATTTTTTACAATAAAAGCAGCTGTCAGCGAATTACCGGTAGTGAATTTGGTACTCGAAGTTTCATTCAACGAATTATCTTTCCCTTCGAGTACAATAGAAGTAAAACCACCCAATCCAGCAATTCCGGCGTGCATTTTCCTTGCGCATTCAGCGGCTTCTTTAACCTTGATTACATTTTTTTTCCAGTACCTCATGCCTAACTCATCCGGGGCAATAAAGGTTTCAATGTAGCAACCCTTTGCTACCTGGCCGGTAACAGAGCGTACTTCTACATCGAACACCATTCGGGGTGGAATAAAAGAATATACTTCTGCAACCTGTTCAGCAGTCAGGTTTCGTTTTCCATCAGAAAGGAAATCAACGAAACGGGTAATATTTTTCCAGCAGTCCTGGTGGCCGATCAAAGCAAATTCTATATTGGAAGATTGGTTACCCATTCAAGACTTTTTATACCCGGTATGCCAATTCTATCCAGCGTTTTCATATACAGGTTCATAGCATTGCCGCGGAGTGTTTTAATATCGAGGTCGGCGGCGTAAAGTCTTGTCTTCATACAATCGCCATCGCATACACCACAACTATCGTCGCAATTTCTCGTCACCGTCCATTCAGCCATGATCTTCATACAATCATCATGCACTTTCTCAACCTTCTCAATAAACCCGGTGTAATCTTTTTTAAGTTCTGCTTTCAGAAGATCGATCGAATGTTCAATATGCTCTTCCTCTTCTTTAGATATTTCTAAAAAAAGTTGCCCTACTTCATTATCTGCGAGGGCCATACCTACATCCTTATACATGGAAACGGCAAAACATTCCAGTACCACTTCCTGTATAATTATGCAGGCAATAAAATCTTTTCGTTCGGCCCATCGTGCAAATACTTCTTTTACTTTTTTCCAGTAGTGTGCGTTGGGATTAATAACAACGGGAAGGTTGAATTTCTTTGCTATTTGCATAAATCCTTCTGCATGATTACGCTCACAATTAGCATGTTCTACGCATTCCATTTTTTCATGTACATCGTCTATCGTGGCTGTGAGCAGTGCGAAGTTCGACATGCCAGCAATTTCGCCATTGATGGCCTGGGAAAGAATGTCCGCTGCAAGATGCCAGTAAACTTTTGTTTTAGAACGTTGTACGGCAGGCATTAAAATTTCCATAAGGTTGGGTTTTAATTATTGATCAAATAGGAATGAAAGCCTTGCTGTTGAAAGTTCAGATCACCAACTAACCTTTCAAAACGTTGTTTTGATTTGTTCAACAAGGATACCTAAATAACACAGCCGGTAAAAGCCCCGTCAACAGACAACAGTTTTGGGAAAACGAACAACAGAATTTAGCCATCCGTAAGAGAACGTAATCCATATACTTTGCTATAAGTTCAAATTCTAAAAAAGATCTCCCCGGGGTTTATGCCTTTGAAAAGTCTTCAGGATAGATTAAGTTGTTGTTCAGTATGAATGATCAAAAACTTCGAAGTCAAAACTGGTTTGGCAGAAAAGGTAAAGACGGTTTTATCTATCGTGCATGGATGAAGAACCAGGGTATACCCTCACATGAATTCGATGGACGACCCGTTATCGGCATTTGCAATACATGGTCGGAACTTACACCATGTAATTCGCATTTCAGGGAACTTGCCGAATCAGTTAAACACGGTGTTTATGAAGCCGGAGGTTTTCCTGTTGAGTTCCCGGTAATGTCATTAGGCGAGACATTAATAAAGCCCACGGCCATGCTGTATAGAAATCTTGTTAGCATGGATGTTGAAGAGTCCATTCGTGCCAACCCGGTTGATGGAGTAGTGCTGCTGTGCGGTTGTGATAAAACAACTCCATCACTCCTTATGGGTGCATGTAGTGTAGATATTCCAACAATTGTTGTATCTGGCGGGCCGATGCTAACTGGTAAATTCCGCGGAAAAGATATCGGTACATCTGACCTCTGGAGATTTGATGATGCCGTACGGTCTGGAGTTATGGACCAGGACCAGCTTGTGATGGCGGAAGCCAGTATGTGCAGGAGTCACGGACATTGTGCGGTAATGGGAACCGCCTCTACAATGGCTGCAATGGTAGAGTCTCTTGGATTATCGTTGCCTCATAATGCTGCGGTCCCTGCTGCCGATGCGAGACGAAAAGTTTTAGCGCATCTCTCCGGAATGCAGGCTGTTGAAAGGGTGAAGAGGGATATTCGCCTTTCCCATATTCTTACCAGGAAAAGTTTTGAAAATGCGATCATCGTGAATGCGGCAATAGGCGGGTCCACCAATTTTGTTATTCATTTGCTTGCGATTGCCGGAAGGATCGGGGTTGAACTTTCGCTGCAAGATTTCGATACGCTATCACGAAATATTCCGCTTGTTGCCAACCTGCAGCCTTCAGGAAAATATTTTATGGAAGACCTTTATTATGCAGGAGGAATTCCTGCTGTTATGAATGAACTTGAAAAGTTTCTTCATAACGATTGCATAACGGTGAATGGAAAAACGCTCAGCGAAAATTATCTATAAAGAAGAATGCCATAACCGCGACGTGATCGCAACTGTTGATAAACCTTTTAATCAGCTATCCGGCATTGCGGTGTTAACAGGAAATCTTTGTGAGAATGGTGCTGTATTAAAACCTTCTGCAGCGAGCAAAAATCTATTGACACATACAGGAAGCGCAATCGTCTTTGAAGACATAGAAGATTATAAACATCGAATTGATGATCCGGATCTTGGAGCAGATGAAAACAGTATTTTGGTTTTGAAAAATGTGGGTCCGAAAGGCTACCCGGGTATGCCTGAAGTTGGCAATATGGGAATACCCGCAAAACTTTTAGCGAAAGGAGTTACCGATATGATTCGTATTTCTGATGGGCGGATGAGTGGAACCGGTTTTGGAACGGTGGTACTTCATGTATCACCCGAAGCTGCTGTAAGTGGAACTTTTGCAATTGTGAAGAATGGAGATTCAATTACACTTGATGTTCCCAACAGGAAAATAACATTGAATGTCCCTGATGAGGAAATTGCAAAACGAAAAGCAAAATGGCAGCCTAATATAAAAGTCGCGGATAGAGGTTATGTGCGATTATATCAGCAACATGTACAGCAGGCACACCTGGGTGCTGATCTCGATTTTTTAAACGGCGGCTCTGGCAGTGATGTTACGAAAGATTCACATTAACAGATTTTAAACATGATCCATAAAAATAAAGTTGTTATTGTAACCGGTGCGGGCCAGGGTATAGGATTTGAGATATGCAAAATGCTGGCTAAATCAGGAGCGCACATCATATTGAATGACATTGATAACACGCTGGCTCAAAAAGCTTCCCAGGAAATAAATGATAACAACGGAAGTTGCATGGCAGTCGCTGGTGATGCAAGTAACCAGGATGTGATAGAAGCAATGGTAAAAACTGCTGTCGAAGTTTTTGGAAAACTGGATGTAGTTATTGCCAATGCAGGCATAACGCTTTATGGCGATTTTATTTCCTACAGCCGCGAATCTTTTTCGAGAGTGATGAAGGTTAACCTGGAAGGAAGTTTTTTTCTTGCACAGGCTGCAGCAAAACAAATGAAAGAACAGCCACCAGGAGGAACATTGTTATTTATGTCTTCTGTTACCGGGCACCAGGCGCATAAAAACCTGGCCGCATATGGCATGACGAAAGCGGCGCTTGAAATGCTGGCGAAAAATCTTGTAATTGAATTGTCTCAATTTAAAATTAATGTGAATGCCATTGCACCGGGTGCAACGCTTACTTCACGAACAATTGCGGAGGACAACAATTATGAAGCTACCTGGTCGAAAATTACCCCGATGGGTAGGCCTGCCTCTGTATCAGACATAGCCAAGGCGGTTTTATTTCTTATATCTGATGATGCAAAACATATAACAGGTCAAACATTGATTGTTGATGGAGGCTGGACCTCAATCAGTCCTTCACCATATTAATATTCAGGAAGTATTATTTTCCCGATGGTCAGCCACTACATCAAGAACCGGGAGACTAACTGCGATTAATTATCTTGCATTTATGCAAACTTTTTCTTACGACCAGTTATATCAATTCACTTTCAATATTTTTAAAGTCATCGGTTGTTCTGATGAAGATGCAAATACTGCAGCGGTAGTCTTATTATCAGCAGATGTAAGAGGTATAGATAGTCACGGTGTAGCCCGCTTATCAGGCTATGTAAGATTAAAAGATGCGGGACGCATCAATGCATCTCCACAAATAAAAATTGTTCATGAAACACCGTCTACGGCAGTTGTTGATGGCGACAGCGGGTTAGGCCTGGTGGTCGCTCCATTTGCTATGCAGGTTGCAATTGATAAAGCCAAACAATGCGGCACCGGTTGGGTGAGTGTAAGAAACAGCAATCATTTTGGTATTGCAGGATATCATGCCATGCAGGCATTAAAACACGATATGATAGGCATCGCGATGACCAACGCAAGTGCTTTAGTAGCGCCCACATTTTCCATTGAAAAAATGCTGGGAACAAATCCGATAGCAGTTGCCATACCAGCCGGAAATGAACCCGCATTTGTTGCCGATTTTGCAACGACCACAGCTGCTAATGGTAAGCTTGAAATATTACAGCGGAAAAATGCAGAAGCCCCTTACGGCTGGGTACAAAATAAAAATGGCGAACCATCAACCGATGCGAATGAATTAAAAAATGGCGGTGCACTATTACCACTCGGCAGCGACCGGGAACATGGCAGTCATAAAGGATATGCTCTGGGTGCTATTGTAGATATTTTCTCTGCAGTGTTAAGCGGCGCCAGCTATGGTCCGTGGGTACCACCCTTTCCGGCCTATATTCCCATGCCTGAGAATATGCCGGGGCAGGGATTAGGGCATTTTTTTGGGGCCATGCGTATAGATGCGTTCAGACCAGCAGAAGAATTTAAACAGCATATGGATAACTGGATCAGCCGTTTCAAAAAAGCAAAACCAGCTGAAGGTTATGAAAAAGTTTTAATTCCGGGAGACCCCGAAAGAGAAATGGAAGTAACCAGAATGAAGGAAGGAATACCCATTGTGGATTCAGTTGTGAAAGAACTGGGAGAACTGGGGGAGAAATTCAAAGTAAAGCTGTAAGGGAAATTCTAAGTTCTAAATTCTAATGTCTAAATACTAAACACTAAGAGTCGCGGCATTTTTAGAATTTAGACATTAGAATTTTAAAATTCCTAATCCTCATTAGTATTTTAAATAAAAATATCTCTTCCGCACATTGCTCCTGCACGTATTTTTGCACCTCGAAATTTTTACTTAAGGATCCCGGAAAAAAATAAGTGTTATGAAAGTTATGAAGTTTGGTGGCACCAGTGTAGGCAAACCAGAGCGAATGTACCAGGTTGCAGAGTTAATTACGAAAGATAATGAGCCGAAGATCGTGGTGTTAAGTGCATTAAGCGGAACAACAAATGTACTGGTGTCTATTGGCGATGCTATTGCCAATGGTAAGCGTGACGATGCCAAACAACTCATCAATAATTTACAAGAACATTACGATCGGTTTATTAAAGAGCTGCTTAAAAAAGAAGAACACAGGAAAAAAGCGCAGGATGTAATACATGAGCATTTCGAATTTCTGAATATCATTCTTAAAATTTCTTTCAGTGAAGCCTTGAGTAAAGACATACTTGCACAGGGTGAACTGATGAGCACCAAATTATTTTCTATTTACCTGGAAGAACAAAATATAGATCATGCATGGTTGCCTGCGCTGGATTATATGAGCATCGATTCCCATGATGAGCCGCAGGTTTTAGAAATCAGATCGGCATTAAAAAAAGTATTAGCCAAGCATGCAGATAAAACGCTTTTCATTACACAGGGATATATCTGCAAGAATGCAAAAGGAGAAGTTGATAATTTAAAGCGTGGCGGAAGTGATTATACTGCTTCATTGGTCGCCGCTGCAATTAAGGCTAGTGTTTGCGAAATATGGACAGACATCGACGGTATGCATAACAACGATCCGCGAATCGTAGACAAAACGCTTCCTATAGAACAACTAAGCTTTGATGAAGCTGCAGAACTTGCTTATTTCGGGGCCAAAATTCTTCATCCCGCATCTATCTGGCCGGCACAGCAATTTAAAATACCTGTGAAATTATTAAATACCATGCAGCCCGAAGCGAAAGGCACTTCTATTGAAGAAAAAGCAGGAAGTATAGGGGCAAAAGCAGTGGCCGCAAAAGACGGCATTATCGCTATTAATATCAGGAGCAGCCGCATGTTGCTTGCTTATGGTTTCATGAGAAAAATATTCGAGGTTTTTGAGAAATACAGAACGCCTATCGATATGGTAACAACTTCAGAAGTAGCTGTTTCTGTTACCATAGATAATGATACATTTCTGGAAAATATTACCCGGGAACTCGAACCGTTTGGTACTGTAGAAGTAAACCGAGACCAGGCGATCGTTTCGGTTGTTGGAAATGAAATTGCACAAACTCCTGATGTATTAAAAAAATTATTTGAAACGCTGAGCGGGGTTCCGGTACAAATGATCAGTTACGGCGCAAGTAAACACAACGTATCATTACTGGTCCCGGCAGCGTATAAAAAACAAACACTGCAACTGCTCAACAAGGGAATATTTAATTTGTAAGAAACTTATACTGAATACTGAATACTGCATTGCTGATACTAAACCTTTGAGGAAAAATTATCATTCAACAATTAACATTCACAATTCAGTATAGCTTCTGTAAATTGCCAGGATGAAACGATGGGCAGCTTTTCTATTTCTTTTTATTTCGATTAATCTTCACTCACAAAAAATAATTACAGGTATTATTAAAGATGCTGCATCCAAACAACCTGTTAGTGCAAGCATTTTCCTTAATAATACTTCAATTGGAAAAAATACCGGCGCAGACGGAACATTTAGTTTAAAAATACCACCCGGTAAATATGATATCATTGTTTCGTCAGTGGGGTATGAAACCTATGTAACTCCCGCAGAGAAAATTATTGACAGCTCTTTCATTACTATATTATTGAAAGAGCGGGTAAAAGAACTGGATGCTATTACGCTGGAACCTTTTGAAAAAAACGGGTGGGAACGCTGGGGGAAATTTTTTACAG
>JAQBNK010000128.1 GCA_028288595.1 Chitinophagaceae bacterium | reverse complement strand
GGTCGGGCATGACTGACAGTGCTCGCACAGCTTTTCAATATGTGCTTCAAAAAAAGCCTGACGTGGAAGACGCATCGCTTGCATACAGTGATCTTGAAACTTATAACAACCAATATTCGCAGGCGCTTAACATAGTTGAATCCGGGTTGGCTTATCATCCATCTTCAGAAATATTACTTATAAAAAAAGCCAGGATACTGGCTGCTACAAAAGACTATGCAAGTGCTGATAATATCGCCTTGCGGGTTTTATCTGTTAACCCTAATAATCATACAGCTGATTCATTACACACCATTTTTAAAAATGCATTAACGAACCCTTCCAAACAAAGTGCTGCCAGTTCAGACGAATTATTTAAAGCCGCTAGAACAGCGGCATTTGATCAAAAAAATTATGCGCTGGCAAGAGAATTAGTTTTGCAAGTGCTCGAAAAAAGTCCGGATTATTCAGAAGCAAGGGTTTTCCTTGGCAGAATATATACCTGGTCAAATATACCTGATAGCGCACGTATTGCTTTTCAATATATACTGCAAAAAAACCCGGGTTATGAAGATGCATCGGTCGCTTACAGTGAAGTTGAATCAATTAATAAAAATTATAAACAGGCACTGGTGATCGTTGATAGCGGTATTACTTTTCATCCCAATTCAGAAAAGCTTTTATTAAAAAAAGCGCACATCCTCCAAAGTCTAAAAGAATACAAACTGGCTAATGCAGCTCTTGAACAGCTATTAAGTATCAACCCAGGTAACACTGCTGCGAGAGCATTACAAAATACATACAAAACAGAACTTTATGATAACAGGATCGGGCTTGGTTACACTTTTACCGGGCTCGATAAACAGTTTTCACAACCATGGCACCTGTTAAATTTTGATTATGGCAGAGTAACAAAACTGGGAAGTATAACCGGCAGAATTAATTATGGAAACCGTTTTGGCCTCAATGCTTTTCAATTTGAGGCAGATGCGTATCCACATATCTCCAACACTTTCTATGCTTATATTAACCTGGGTTTCTCCGGTACAAATAATGTGTTCCCCAGAACAAGAGCAGGCTTTTCTCTGTATGCAAATCTTCCTTCTGCTTTTGAAGGGGAGCTAGGTTTCCGGTACTTGAAGTTTTCGGGTGACCCTGTTTGGATTTATACCGCTTACCTCGGAAAATATTATCAAAAATGGTTGTTCGGTGCACGAACGTTTATCACGCCGCCCACAAGTAAACGCACATCGTCGGTTTCTTATTCACTTACCGGAACCTATTTTATGGGAGGAAAATATGATCTCATCGGCGGCGTAATTGGCTATGGACTAACACCCGATGACCGAAATAATATTGTGCAGTACAATACAGATGTTCAATTAAAAACTTTCAGGATGGGTATCTTTTATAAAAGAACAATTTCAAAACAAAATGCACTAATGGCAGATCTTACCTGGCTTAGCCAGGAATATCTTCCTAAGACGAAAGGCAATCAATATCAAATCGGAGGATCATGGCTTCACTTTTTTTAAAAACAACGAGAAAAGTTCTGGTACCTGCATTAATAATTCTGCTGGCATTAACACCCGTGTGGCTATACCTGGGATGGCGACTAAAAGCTAAACGCAAATTCGTAGTCGCTATTATTGATAAAACTGTGCTTACAAAAAGAGGACAGGAACATCGTTCTCTAAACTGGATATTAAACCATGAAAGATTTTCTAAAAGCAAACACCAGTTATATAATCACGAAAAAGATTACTATGGTTTTTTTCCGCTTCCCAACGAAAAATTCAAACTGCAAGGGTTAGAAGGTTTTTCTGAGGAGAAATTAACGCGATTGAGTAAAGATGCAGATGCAGCTTATATAACAGACACTTATGGTATTTACAGAAATGAATGGTATAAATATCATGATGACAAAGCAAGATCGCCTAAAATATATGGCGGCTTAAGTGAACAGGATATTTCATTCCTTCTTCAGATGAAGGCGAGGCATAAACTTATTGTTGCCGAATGGAATTGTATCGGGTCGCCCACGAGCGATACGATACGTGCTATTTTCGAAAATAATTTTCATATAAAATGGAAATACTGGAGCGGACGTTATTTTGAATCACTTGATACCAGTAACAATAAAGAACTTCCGAAATGGCTGGTAAGAAATTATATGTTACAGCATAACGGGCAATGGCCTTTTAAAAAAAGCGGTATTGGTTTCGTAAGATATCAGGATGATAAGATCGTAATTCTCGAAAACGAAACACATTTGCAGAATGCACTACCCTTCATTTCTTTCAATAAACAAGCACAGCATTATTACGGGTTGCCTGAAAAATTAAAATATCCGTACTGGTTCGATATTGTTTCAATAGACACCCCGGTAAACCGTATTATCGCCAACTTTGTTTTATCACCCAATAAAAAAGGGAGAAAAGAACTGCAGGATAATGGAATTCCCGAAGTGTTTCCGGCAGTGGCTTATCATATGAACCAGGATTATCAATTCTTTTATTTCTCGGCAGATTTTTGTGATAACCCGGTAGGATTAACGACCTCGTTTTTTAAAGGCATCAGCAAATTAAAATGGTTGTTTTATAATACACGGGATCCGCTGGAAAGACAAAGTTTTTTCTGGACGGTTTACAGGCCCCTGGTAACTCGCATACTAAATGATTATTATAACAGTATTCACGCTTCAAAAACAGAAAATACGCTGGGGAAAAAATCATTTGGCGTAAGAAAATAGTAAAATGATAAAAAAGAAAAAAAGATTATTGAATACGATCCTTGGCAGGGTCGTGTATTTTTTTCTTACCTGGCTGTTCACCGGTTTTGCGTTGGGCAGTTTTATCCTGCTGATATTAGTAAGAAACTGGACGCAGTTTGTTCGTAAAAATGGCTACTCAGGTTCTGTTGAAAGTAGCGGCGTTATAATTTTGATCATTATTTTAATCGCCTTGTCACTATATATAAGCCGCAAACTTTACCATTGGCATAAAAGGCGAAGAACTGCGGTTGTTACTTTTTTCGCATTATTTATTCCTTTCTTATTTGCTCTTTCCGCACTCATCATGTTTATGCATCCGCGCTTTTTAAACGGGCCGAACGAGAGCAGCCTCGTATCTGCACGATTTACAATTGGAGCCTACCCTTCTGAAGATGATATGATCGAATTAAAAAGACAAAATTATACTGCTATCATAAGTTTACTTCATCCTGCCGTGGTACCATTCGAGCCATCGCTGATGAGAGCAGAGCGAATGGACGCGAAGAATGCAGGATTACAATTAATTGAAGCGCCAATGCTGCCATGGGTGAGTAATAACCAGGCCTCTTTAAATAAGATACAGGAAATAATTATGTCGGGAAAAGGCCGTTATTACATTCATTGCTACCTGGGTAAAGACCGGGTTAACTTTGTTAAGAATTTTATTCTGAAACTAAATAATGATGCAACAATGGTGATCGGCGAAGCAGAATCTCAAAGAACATTTGAGTCAATGAGAAAATTTGAAAGAGGCGATATTTATAAATTGGAGAACCAGGTTTATCTTACCCCGTTTCCGACACATGAAGAATTACTTGCTTTTTTTCTCGCGGGCAATATCAAAACTGTCGTAAATCTAACAGACACTTCAAATAAAGGCATCAGGCAGTATAATAATGAAGAGAGAGAAAGTTTTAATAAAACCGGTATTACTGTAAAATATCTTCCTTTAAAAAATAATATTTCAGACGCTCTGTTAAACCGTTACATTGATTCTATCAGAAGTTATGCAAAGCCATTAGTCATTCATTTTTGGGAAACACGCAGTGCCCGTAACATACAGTTCAAAAAAATGTATGCAAAAAAAAGCGGCGTTACTCCTCTAAATCTTGCTACGAATGCTACAGAAAATTATTGACCGGTTTTTGCCAGGGCAGGAAACGCTTTTGCATTTAACATTACCACTGGCAGTTTTTTCTATTGCAGTGGCGGCATTGACCGGTTTTATGCGTGTGAAAAAAAATATCCCGGTGCCTTATACACGTAAAACATTTCACTTCCTGGTTTTTTCTGCGGCGGGATTACTGCAATATTTTTATGGATTAAAAGCAGTTTCATTATTAGGAAGTATTGTTGTTATTATTGTACTGCTGGCTGTGATCGCAGGACCCCGACTGTGGTTCTTCAGATCTCTCGCAAGAGAAACGGATGCACCGCACGAAAAAAAATTTATTATAGTCCCTTTATTTGCTACGGCGATAGGTGGTATTATTAGTAATATTCTATTTCCTCAAACAGCGTTTATCGGATATTTTGTTGGAGGATTAGGAGATGCAGTTGGAGAGCCTGTCGGCAAAAAATGGGGGAAACATCAGTATACAGTACCCACATTATTTGGTGTGAAAGCAACACGAAGTCTTGAAGGCTCAGCCGCGGTCTTTGCAGTAAGTTTTATGGTAGCAGTCTTTTGTCTTTTCCATGTTTCTTCCTTTAGTGTTTGGAATTGTATACTGGTAGGATTTATTTGCGGACTCACCGCAGCAGTGGTTGAAGCAATAAGCAGTCATGGATTAGATAATTTAACTATACAGGTTTTTGCCGCGGCAGTGATTTATTTCTCGCTCTTTTTAAAACTGTGACCAACCTTTTTTATGGTTGGGGAAGTTTTGACACATATATTTTTTAAAATAATTTTTCTCCGAAGAAAAATTAGCGAACCACGAGTTGCTCTTTTCGATAATGAGTGTTCGTCTGTTTTGATAACACCTGCCTGTCCAGACGACTTAATATTAAAACTAACTATATGTTCTTCATAACCACGTTTGGCGCCTTTCCTGACCTCTTTGGCATATTTATCCCTGTAGTGAGACCCGAAATGAAAATTGTTCTAACTAAATGCAGATTATGAAAGTGATGATTGTTGAGGATGAAATGTTAGTTCTCAAAACGATGGAATTTAAAATGAAGCGGCAGGGTTTTGACGTGATATGCTGTAAGAATGGAAAAGAAGCTATCGACAAAATGAAAATAGAAAAACCGGATGTTGTGGTTACAAACATGATGCTTCCCGGCCGCACAGGTCTCGACGTGATTGGTAGTGCAAAAAAATTGATCCGCGATGTTTCTGTAATTGTTGTGTCTGCTTTAAAGCAGGAAAATGCTTTGAAAGAAGCATTTGATTTAGGGGCTGATGATTTTATTTCAAAACCGTTTAACCTAAATGAACTTGTGATCCGCATAAAGCACTTAACAGGTTCAAATGAAAAGGTTGAGCTCGCTTTATCTAAATAATACCAGTTCTAAAAGTAATGGGTAGTTGCAGATGTTCTGCAATTACCCATTACTTTTTCTAAACTCTGTGGCGGAGTATTTAAGTCGTCTCATCAAACTCAATAGTGGTTGCATCTATATTGTACAGCGACTTGTTTACAGGTAATGTAAAATAAAACGACGACCCTTTTCCTTCTATACTTTCTACCCAAATCTCACCGCCGTTTTTATCTAAAAATCCTTTAACCAATAATAATCCTATTCCTGCGCCTTTATTTTCTTTCCTTGTTTTCGAAAGGGTATGCATTTGCGGGGTAAAAAGTGTTTCCTGTATTTCTTTAGACATTCCCAGTCCCGTATCCTTTATTTGAATTATTACTTTACCCTCTTGTGTTTCTGATGAAACCCTGATCTCTCCACCCGGCCCGGTATGTTTTATAGCATTTGAAATTATATTTTGAATAATAGAAAGCAACATTTTTCCATCTGCAAAAACACTGGTATTAGGTTCGATTTCGTTATGAAGTTTAATTCCTTTTAAATCGGCTGTATCATTTAAAGTGGTGAATACTTTTTCAACATATTGAATCAACTCTGTTTTAGCCGGGGAAAAAGCATCAGATGCATATTTAATTCGTGCCCATTCAAGTAAATAATCCAGCATATTTAATTCATCAGATGCTGATTTGTAAAGCAGATCAAGCATGTTCTGTACTTTAGCTGCCTCCATATTTTTGAAATTCGATCTCAGGTATTCTGCGGTTGTAATAATACCTGCCAAAGGGCTTCTCAGATCATGTGAAAGTATAGCGAGCACACTTTCTTTATGCGTATTAAGTTCTTCCAGTTCTATTACATATTTTCTTATTGCATCTTCTGTTCGTTTCCTTTCCGTAAGATCTCTTAGAATCTTAACGTATCCCAACATCTCTCCTTCCAGTCCAATGAGCGGAAAAACTAAGCCATAAGCATAAAATACATTTTGATCCTTCCCCACGTGCCACCTGTTATCTGTTGCTCTTCCATCTCTTAAAGCAGTTTCAATCTCATTTTCCGGGATCTTATTTTGTATATCCTCTTCTGTAAATATTATATTGAAGTGTTTGCCAATTATTTCCTCGCCCGGATAACCAAAAATATTGGCAGAACCGGCACTCCAGCTATTGATCATGCACTGGTTATCCAGGGTTAAAATCGCGTAATCCTGCAAGCTGTCAATTACCTGGCTATAAAACTCGGCAGTAGAAACATAATTCGTTTTAAGGATTTTAAAATCAGCATGCTCGTTTATCATAAAGTACACCTTTTAACTATTGAACATTTGACTACCGCTAGTGGTAGGAAAAAAAACACAATTACAAGAAAAAAAAATCAATGTTCCGAAATATTTTAAGGTATATAGTTTGAAAAGTGGCGACTTATTACCCAAACGTTTTAGAGTTTGTCTTGTCTTGTACAACCGGGCGGCTATTTAATAGATCGCTTATTTAAGTGATCAATTAAATAGCTTTTTATAATTTGGGAAAGATGAACACAGGAAAAGGTAATTAACAAAACGAGTCCTTTTTTAAAAGATAAATTACATTACAATGTATCAGCCCATCAAAGACATATCAACTTTTGCCGTGGGGGAGCTTCTTTTAAAAGTAAACAAAGAATGCCCGGATCATCTAGTTGCCACATTGCCCAAAGAAGATAAAGCGTTCTATATCGTTGAAGAAATATTAGCAGATAAGATTATAATGAAGAGAGCCGATGTAAAAGGCAGGGGAACGCCTGTTTATTCCTTTGAAGAGTTCTATTTTACTGAACTCATAAGCAATGGCTGCTGGTATATGAGGCACCTGAAATATAACTATTGATAGTAGCTTTGCAAAGCTGGCTGAATCATACCAAATGGAAATTGAATTATCATCACTTAATGAACTAAAAGCTGGACAGGTATTAATAAAAGTTTTACCTAATACGCCCAGGGAAGAACTTTTAAAGACTTTGAAGGATCCCGATAGTTTGTACAGGGTACAATCTGTTGATGAAGAGGCAATCGTTTTTAAAGTTGCCAGGTTTGATAACAGGAAGTCTGCCATTCAGTATGACATCGTTACAATAAAACCACAGGATTTTTTTTATAACTGCTGCTGGTATATCCGTTAATACAAAAAAGATTACTCCATTATTATTGCGGCTTCTCGCTTAATTCTCCTATCACTTTCTCATCGATTTTTACAGCGGGATTACCTAGCAGGAAAAATGCTGAGACCAGCGCCAGGGCTGCTGCCCCAATTAACAAATAAGATAAAATATTTGTTTTCATTTTTTAATCATTTCATGTTCCAAATAAAATTTAGGCATGTGAAATAAAAACAGGTAACAAATGATCTTCTAACACATCATTTACAAAACTTTTATTAAATGCCGTCGAAAGTAAACTTCTGCCAAATGAACCACTAACCAGGATAGGAAACTTGCTTGAACTGATCCAGGTAGAAAAATATACTTTCGGATCGAAATCTACTTTTTTAACTTCCAGGTTAGGAAAATGACGCGAAGTTAATTCCAGAATATCGTCCTCGTAGGGAAGCGATTCTTTGTTCTTTTGTTTCACATAGAGAAGTAAAGTCGGGTGCTTGCACAATTCAGGCATTAAATAAGTAAACTGCCTGATAGCAAAAACTGATGAAGCCGAACCATCATAAGCAATTACATTCATCTCTGGAAATTGATAACTTTCCGGCACTACAATTACGGGACATTCAAGTTCATGCAGTGCATCTTTCAGACGGCTGTTCAATTTAGATGCAGATGCCTTCACATAAAAGCTTTCACTTCCTAAAATTACCAGGTCAGCAAAACGGCTTTCTTTCTTTAGTCTTGTTATTGATTCATCAACAGGCTCTTCATGCACCCGGAATTCTATATCATTGATGATACATAACGTTTCAAAACGTTGAACATTCTGTTCCACCATTTGTGAATCCGAAACATCGTCAGTGGATTCAAACCCTCCAAGATCTAACCCAATCGCCACAAACGTTGGACGTGGTAAAAATATACCAGTTAGTAAAATCCGGTCCGACATGTTAAGCTTCCGGGCAAACTCAAATGCGCCCTCAGAGAAGTTAGCTCCATCGAAAGCTAATAATATCTTTCTCATAGTTTTTTTTACAAACCTAGCTGTAAGTAAACCTTTTATATATGATGGCAGATACTAAAAAAAATGATTCTGGTCAGTAAAATTATTTACTCAAATTGATTTGATAATATTTATCGATCCGAAAATATCTTTTCTGAAATAACCATTGTAGTCTTCAGAAGACTAATACAAATAGAATAAACGCAGGCTCTTAACCGTAGTTACAACTATTGCCTATCAGCAATATGCAAATCAGTTTACAAAAAAAGCACAAACCTCAGGATTTACCAGCTTGGAGGTTACTATTAGAAAGGACAGCACCAGCACGATGTTGTAAAAATAATGTAGAGTCTAATAGAACAATTGAGGTGAAGCCCCTTCGATAGTAAATGGGGCGACTTAACCCACTCAAATATTTTTTTTATTTTTCCGTTCGGTCTGCCTGATGTTTTATTTTTTTCTCTTATTGTATCAAGGGTCAATATTTAATTTTCCTGGCTAGGGTTCACAATTTTTCTTTAAAAAATAGCCGTGATTATAGCAGCTAACGCTAGAGGTTTATAAGCAGTGGCCAATATCTCCTTAAAAAAAATCAACGATTCTTATTTGAGAGCCCTCTTATTCAATCCCAGCCATGAACGAATTAATGATCTCAGTATCTTTTTTATCGGCTTCCGCTGGCCATAATCTGCAATCATATAATTTAACTGCTTCACACCAATCTCCTGGTCAATGGGTGCAATTCGTTTTCTTTTTTCAATAACAATTATACTGTCAAAATAGTGAATACTAAATATTTTTTCAGTAAGATGGTTAAACATTTTTTTGTATGACTTTCCTGGCGCATGCCAACCGTGTAAATTGTCGATAATATTTTTACTAAATTCTATAAATGAATATTGATTTTTATACCCTCCTCCATACCTTTTCCAGTAAGAAGTATGTAAGTCTTCACAGACATACAAGCCATCACTCTTTACAAAATCAAACATGTGCTCAAATGTTACTAATTGCTGTTTCATAGTATGCCCCCCATCATCTAGCAATATATCTACCCTGGGTAATTTTCCTTTTAGTTCATTTAAGAAAATAGCATCATCCTGAGATCCAATAAAAACATGAGTATTTCCTTCTTCAAATTGTTTACATTCCGGATTAACATCGACTGCGATAATAATTGCCTTTTCACCAAAATATTTCCTCCACATTTGAAGGGAGCCCCCATGTGCTATGCCGATTTCAAAAAAAATAACATCCGTATTTCGATACTTTTCAAAATAGCGTTCGTAAACCTCGAAATAATTATCCCATTTATGAATTAAGCGATCTTTATGATCGTCAAAAATTTGTCTCAAAGAATCCATAAGAGTTGGTTTAGCTAAATCTAACAATCAAATGAATATATATTAGATAGGTTTAAACAAACAAATAATTTGTGTTGCTTTTAGTTTATCTACTTGTTTGAATAAGTTTACTGTAATCAAGATTTTTACACAAAATTCTAATCTATATAACTTGGACAAATTGCTTGAAAGCATCTGGTTCAGCATTTTTCCTTTCCGTTCCATTACAAAAAAAATTCAGTTCAGGCAATAAGAAATGATATCTCCCTTATCAACGAAAAAGTACAGCGTGGTGACCCAAAGCCATAAACAAATCAAATGTTGGAACAAAAGTTCGTTTTACTCAACGAAAAGTATCTCAGTTGATGCGCTCTGGTGCTAAGTCGGAGGAAGTGGCCAAATTTCGGTCAGAAATAAAGGAGTTGCAAAACAACTTTCCGCTATAAAAAAAGCTAATTAATTAAGTCTTCTGCTTATATTGATTATATGCCCCTTCGGCCGAAATGAATCCATCCCTTGTTATATTATACACATTGAAAGAAACATATTTCTTTTCAACAAAGCCCTTTTCTTCGAAGTCTTTGAAAATATCAAGAACATTTGTTTCTAAAATACCTGTGGTGGCGGATATGTTATTAGGGAGCAAGGGAATATTCTTGTTCTCTTTTACAATTTGATAAATGGCTGCCAGTACTTCTGTATGCATGGGTTAGGTGCTTTAAAAAGGTAGCCGTTCTGCTGGGGCTGCTATGTATAATGGTTTGAAAGTATCTTTAACTTCAAATATTATACCCTATACAATTTTGGAACGCTGATTGGAGTTATAGTATTGGTGAGTAAAGCCAGGGAGGAGCCATGCTAAATTTCAAATGGGCAAAAATTGCATTATTGCAGAAACAGTTTTTAATTGAAACCCATCGGTTTAATGAGGCTGTAGATCAGTGCCAGCCTTCAGAAGTTTTACAGACGATCAGAAATAAGATAGATAAAATAACAACGGAGATAGCCCAGCTGCGGGCAACTCTTTCCCCAACTTCTATTCAACAGCACAAAAAAAAGGGTGGACACCCATTCAATCCGCAGGGATCTTAGCTTTCAACAGCTTCACCTTCTTTATCACTTTCCTTTGCACTGTCAATTATGAGCTGAATACCCTGAGGAGTTGCGACATAAATATTTAAAAGTTTGTACTTCTTTTTTATAATGCCATCCTGGATTAATTCTTTAAAGCAAGACTTTATTTCTTCAATGTCAACATGTAACATTTCAGAAATTAATATTATAGAAAATGGCTGGTTATGATTCTCCCTGATAAGGTGATGTATAGCAGCCAGAACATGCTTTTTCATTGGCGGTATTTCAGATGTCTATGGTCTGCTATAGGGAAGGTAGCCTAATAACCTATTCAAATAGGCGCACGGTTGCATATGAAATTATACGCGTTAAGAGGCAAAAGATTTTCTATTTTGCAGGAACCACGATAGGGAGGCATCTGGAACAACTTCATTCTAAAAAATAGTAACTTTCGTTATATGGGATGCTTAGGTATTTTGTTAGGCCTATTACGCATAAAGGGCTGTTGCTAAACGAGTCATTTTTCATTTAGACTATGGTAAAATCCCAATTTAGGATATGGGGAATTGTGGCGATACTGATGACTTCACTTTTATTTATTTTAATTGTCTTTCTTATCTACTCGTTGGCTTCTGTTGTATTTTTTGGTGGACACATTTTTAAAAGGGGACACCTACTCCCTTTCAAACTATACTGTTTATTTTGTTTTTTGTTCTAATGCAGGTTTGGATTGTAGGTACTTGGATAATGTATTTCTATATCATAAAAATTGATCCATTAAATGAGACTATTTCCTTTAAGAATATTTTTACTCAACAGAAATTTTGTTATAGTTTTCATTATTTTGACGGTTACATGGACATATTTGCAATAACGACAAAGGCGACTACAAAGTTTTGTATTTAGTAAAAGACAAAAAAGCAAAGCGGACAATTACTGGCTATTATTACGCTAACATGGATGAAATGCAGAAAGCCTTGTCTTCCATCAAATATTATGGCTCACAAGAAAATTGGCGGCAGATTGCTCAAAGAGCTCTTTTTAATAAGCCATTGATGGACTAAGCCTACGGTTTTGGCCCATCAAAAAGGCTGTCATTACGGGCGTCATTGAAACGATGTAGCCTTTTTACATTTTCAAGTGGGACGCAATGCGGGCTTAAGATTATCATCACTTCCTACTTTTCGTTGATGACTTAAAGAGTGCAAGCCAATATGCAATTGTGAAGAAATCTTCAATCGGCCAGTATTAGAAAGATCAAATGGAAATTAATGAATTGAAATTCATTTATTCAAACCCAAGATTTAGAGCAAAAAGATTTACATTTTTTATAGTGTTGTTGGAGTTGAATCTTTATTACAGAGTTCATTCTCAAACAGTCTGTTAAGTATACAATGATTCATTCTCCTCCAGACCAAATGAAAACCATTTTGTAACCTCATTTGATAAAAAGAGCATAGAAAAAGCCCACAAAACACTTAAGTTCCATGAGCTTTCCTTTGATTTGTAGCGAGATCGGGAGTTGAACCCGAGACCTCAGGGTTATGAATCCTGTGCTCTAACCACCTGAGCTACCTCGCCAAATTATTTTATCGAACCTGAGTCCGCCGCGGCGGTTATGAATCCTGTGCTCTAACTACCTGAGCTACCTCGCCATTTCGGGCAGCAAAAATAACCGGATTTACTCCTCCTTCCAAATCAAGTTAAAGGGTTCTTCCCGGATATTGTTCCAATGCTTTTTCTAAACAATCCATCGCTTTGCCGATATCTGTAAGATTTAATACATAAGCCAACCTTACTTCCTGTTTTCCTAAACCGGGAGTTCCATAAAAACCAGTAGCTGGTGCAAGCATTACAGTTTGGTTATCAAGATTGAAACTTTCAAGTAACCACTGGCAAAATATATCTGCATCATCAATAGGTAATTTGGCCATTGCATAAAATGCACCGCCCGGATTGGGACAAAAAACACCGCTCATGCTGTTTAATCTTTTCACAATAAGATCCCGGCGTGATTTATATTCTGCTTTTGTAACATTAAAATAATCAGGAGGCAGATCTATCGCTGCCTCTCCTGCGATCTGTGCAAAACCCGGCGGACTTAATCTTGCCTGGGCAAACTTCATTGTCGCATCATACAACGCAGAATTGCGAGTAACGAATGCGCCGATCCGTCCGCCGCATGCGCTGTATCGTTTGCTGATCGTATCCATCAACACCACATTTTCTTCAACACCTGCTAATTGCATCGCACTAAAATGTGTTCCTTCATAACAAAACTCCCGGTATGCTTCATCAGAAAATAAATAGAGATTATGTTTTTGAATGATGGACCGCAGCACATCCATTTCTTCCCTGCTGTATAAATAACCGGTAGGATTATTAGGATTACAAATAACAATTGCTTTTGTTCTTGGCGTTATTGCTTTTTCAAATTCTTCTATCGGAGGTAATGCAAAACCACTTTCTATATTGGAAGTGATAGGAACAACTTTCACACCGGCCTCCACTGCAAACCCATTATAGTTTGCATAAAAAGGTTCAGGAATAATTACTTCATCACCTGCATCAAGACAGGCCATAAAACCAAACAGGATGGCTTCAGAACCGCCTGTTGTAATAATGATCTGGCTGTAATTAATGTCTATCCCAACAGATTTATAATATTGAACAAGCTTTCTGCGATAACTTTCATTGCCTGCGCTGTGGCTGTATTCCAGTACTTTAAAATCTGAATGACGAACAGCATCCAATATTAATTTTGGCGTTTCAATGTCTGGCTGGCCAATATTTAAATGATATACCTTAACCCCTTTTTTCCTTGCACCTTCTGCATAAGGAACCAGTTTCCTGATTGGTGAAGCGGGCATTTGCATTGCCCGCTCACTGATAGATAAGTTTCCCATGGCGCAAACCTACAATAATCATAAACACATTTAATACTGGAAACAAAAAAGCCACTGCATATTGCAATGGCTTTAAAAGATGTTGAGTTCGGTGGTCGGAATTCAGTTTTCAGTTATCAGATTTCGGTAGAGGTCATGAATTCAGAGAAGTACTAAAAACTGAAATCCGACAACAGAAAAACCTAAATCTGAATTCCGAAAGCAAAACACCTAATGTTTCGCTACAGCAGGAGCAAGCACTTCACCTTCAATATTCAGCACGACAGGTTCGGCTACATTAGCCAGCTTAACCGTAACTGTTTTGGTAAAAGGTCCTACTGTTGCAGCATTATAAGTTACTTTAATGTTTGATGTCTGCCCTTTAAGAATTGGTGTTTTTTGATACTCAGGAGTGGTGCATCCACATCCTGCAACTGCATTTTCAATCACGACCGGCTTGGCAGAAGTGTTAGTCAGTTTGAAGATCGTAGTAACAGGTTTCCCTTGTTTGATCTTTCCGAAACTGTGTTTGGTTTTGTCAAACTTAATGGGTGACTGCGCAAAAGCGCCAATTGTAATAATAAGGGCAAGGCCTAGGAAAAATGATTTCATAAAATATGATAATTAGGATTTTATTTCTGTGAACCTTTAGATGTTGCAGCCGGTGCAACAGGATCTGCTGGTTTTACTGTTTCACCATGAAACTTGATCTGCTTATTTAAGCCGCCAGAGAAAAATACATTTACATATTTTTCGAATTTACCATCGGCATAACCGCTGAACCCTAAAGTTATTTTAGCAGTTTCGCCTGGTGCAAGCACTTTATCTTTTTCGTATTTAGGAGTGGTGCATCCACAACCTGGCTGAACATTTTCAATTTTAATGGGTTCATTGCTGATGTTCTTAACCTCCAGCTCATATTCAGCAGGTTTACCGTAAGGGATCTTACCAAAATCATGGTCAGATTCAGTAAATGATATTAATTTATTGATGTCGGCAGCAGGTTGTGCCTGTGTAACCGGGCCACCGGTTGTTGCAGTTTGGGCATTTACAGCCGCTACGCCCAGAGCAAAGGCTAAAACAAGACTCAACTTTTTCATTTACGAGGATTTTTAGTGAAGTAAAAATATTGAATATTAAATAGGTTTTTGTTAGTATTTTATGAATTTTAAGAATTAAAAAGGCTTTTAATCACCAATTAATAACACAGATACCGCGGAGGGCCTTAAAGCTGCCAAATTATTTAACAACACTCCGCGAAATCAATATTTTTGCCAGATGGAACATACAACTCCTGCCGTTGAAGCTAATGATGACATGCTGTCTTATGAGGATTTTAGAAATGCAGTACTCGCCGATTTTAGGGTTGCTGTTGAAAGCAGGGAAGCCAGTTTAATCGGTCGCAGGGAGGTACTTACCGGGAAAGCCAAATTTGGAATCTTTGGAGACGGCAAGGAAATAGCCCAGGTGGCGATGGCTAAATTTTTCCAGCCGGGGGACTTTCGTTCTGGCTATTACCGTGATCAGACTTTTATGTTTGCCACCGGCCTAATTACGGTTGAACAATTTTTTGCTCAATTATATGCGAACCCTGATATAGAAGCCGAGCCTTCCAGCGCTGGCCGGCAAATGAATGCGCATTTTGCAACGCCTTTTGTTAATGAAGAAGGCAACTGGCTGAATCTTACCGAAACAAAAAATGTTTCTGCTGATATCGCTCCTACCGCCGGGCAGATGCCTCGCGGCCTTGGGCTCGCTTTCGCATCGGCTGCATTCCGAAATATTGAACAGCTTAAACAGTTCAAAACACTTTCTGATAACGGTAACGAAATTTGTTTCTGCACCATCGGCGATGCCTCTACATCTGAAGGACCTTTTTGGGAAACTATGAATGCCGCCGGCGTTCTCCAGGTTCCGCTTGCCGTTTTTGTCTGGGATGATGGCTACGGAATTTCTGTTCCTAAAAAATTCCAGACAACAAAAGCTTCTGTTTCCGCTGCACTTAAAGGACTGCAAAAAAAGGAAGACACTAATGGAATTGATATATACCGCCTGAAAGGCTGGGACTATGCGGGCATGTGCGAAATACTGGAACCTGCTCTGGAGAAAATGCGCCAAACACACGTTCCCGCATTATTTCATGTTGAAGAATTAACTCAACAGCAGGGGCACTCAACTTCTGGAAGCCATGAAAGATATAAATCACCGGAAAGGCTGGAGTGGGAAAAAGAATGGGATGGAATTAAAAAGATGAAGGAGTGGATGATCGAGAACAACATTGCGTCTTCGGATGAGATCGCTGAACTTGAAATGTCTGCTAAACAAAAAGTACGTGATGCAAGAAAAGCTGCATGGGATAATTACTTGCAGCCCGTTCTTAATCTTGTACACGAAGCTGCTGAACAAATTCGCAATGCTGCAGCAACAAATGATCACCGCCAGCAGCTTGAGCAAATTGCCGATGCTTTAGAAGCAAACAAAGAACCCTTACGCAGGGATGTATTGCGTGCTATGGCTATGTGCATTGATGTGTGTGGTGATCAGCAACTTGTTTCTTATTACAATAATACCAGATCTGCACACGCTGCCTTATATAATTCTCATTTGTATAATGAAGGAAATGCAAGTGCGTTAAAAGTAGAAATAGTAAAACCAATTATCTCTTTCGATGCGCAAAGAGTAAATGGATTTGAAGTATTAAATAAATATTTCGACCAGCTATTTTCATCCAATCCTAAAGTGATTGCATTTGGCGAGGACCTGGGATTTATCGGCGATGTAAACCAGGGTTTTTCAGGCTTACAGGATAAATACGGGGAGAAAAGAATTTTTGATACCGGCATACGTGAAATGACGATCATCGGCCAGGGAATTGGTTTAGCGGTTCGTGGTTTAAGACCTATCGCAGAAATTCAATACCTCGATTATTTATTATACGCTATTCAGCCGTTGAGCGATGATGTGTCAACTTTGCACTATAGAACAAAAGGACGTCAGAGTTGTCCTCTTATAGTTCGTACAAGGGGACATCGTTTAGAAGGTATCTGGCACAGCGGTTCTCCTATGGGAATGGTCATTAATTCGCTTCGCGGTATGTATGTATGCGTTCCGCGTAATATGGTGCAGGCTGTAGGTATGTACAACACGCTGCTGAGAAGTAATGATCCGGGTCTTGTTATCGAATGTCTTAATGGGTATCGCTTAAAAGAAAAATTACCGGCTAATCTTTTAGAGTATACCATTCCTTTTGGTGTTCCTGAAATTTTACACGAAGGAAATGACGTAACAATTGTTTCTTATGGTTCTACTCTTCGGATCATAGATGATGCGGTTGCAAGACTGCATGACCTTGGTATTAGTTGCGAAGTGATCGACGTACAAACTTTACTTCCTTTCGATATTAATCATACCATCGTTCAGTCATTACAAAAAACAAACCGGATTATTTTTATTGATGAAGATGTACCCGGTGGCGGCGCAGCTTATATGTTTAATAAAGTGATGGAAGAACAAAAGGGATACAAATATCTCGATGTCGCACCGCGAACTATCACAGCGAAAGCGCACCGGCCGCCATATGGAAGTGACGGGGATTATTTCAGCAAACCAAATGCTGAAGAAATTATTTCAGTGATTAAGGAAATGATGAGCGAATAGTTAATTAGCAAATTAGCGATTAGCAAATTAGCAAATGAAAGCGAGTATAAGTAAGGGTAGCATTTGCTAATTAAAAAACCTTTCCTGCAAATTCGGGGTGGGCACCCAGCACGCATCTTTTTTCCCAAACCATTTATAGCGATTCCTGGCTACTGCATTATAAATCGCATCTCTTATAAAAACGGGGATAATAATTAACCCATAAAATAACTTCCAGCCTCCATTCAGTTTTTCAGTCACTCTTAATGCGGCCGTTGAACGGTTATATAATTTATCATTTTCCAGTAAATAAACGGTATTCAGTAACCCCGGTGTGATATTAAATTGCTTCATTACTTTCTGCCCATAATCCGATTGCAAGGAAGCAAAACGAAACTGTTTGCTGCCATCATGTTTAATAATAAACTGAACGAAGCCATTGCATAAATTGCAAACACCATCAAAAAGAAGAACAGGATTTTGTATTAGATTTTCCGGCATAAAAAAAAGACCGCTTTCGCGGTCTAAAGTTATTCTCATTTTCGATCTTTCACTTTCGATTTTCGATTTATCACTATGCCATGTTATGAAACACTTTGCTTACGTCTTCGTCCTGTTCCAGCTTTTCGATTAGTTTACTTACATCTTCGGCCTGCTCATCAGAAACCGGAACTGTTACAGTCGGTATCCATTCCAGTTCTGCACTCATGGGTGTAAGGGCTTTGTCTTCCAGGGCTTTTTGCATATTACCAAAATCATTGAAAGCACAACGAACGATTAAAACATCTTCACCATTTTCGCCTGTCCCCTCACCCAATTCTTCCAAACCAAAATCTATTAATTCCAATTCAAGATCATCAGGATTTAGTCCTTCCGGTTTTAACCTGAACACACCCATTTTTTTAAACTGGAAACTTACGCTTCCGCTGTTTCCTAAAGTGCCGTGTCCTTTATTAAAAATAGATTTCACATTTGCTACGGTTCTTACATGGTTATCGGTAGCTGTCTCCACTATTATTGCAACACCATGCGGGCCATAACCTTCATAGAGAATTTCTTCGTAATTCTCCATCTCTTTTCCCTGAGCCCTTTTGATCGCCGCTTCAACACGGTCCTTGGGCATGTTAACCGCTTTGGCATTCTGAAAACACCTTCTTAATGCCGGGTTGATTGCCGGATCAGGCCCAGCGACTTTTACTGCAATTGCAATCTCTTTACCGATCCTTGTAAACTGCTTGGCCATCCTGTCCCAGCGGGCAAACATGGTGGCTTTTCTTACTTCAAATATGCGTCCCATAGAGAGTATATAGTATTAAGTATATAGTATTTAGATTTTGTTAACCGGCTTTAGTTTTTCATAGCATCATCGTTGTGTCACTCACTTGGACTTTTGTGCATGAAGGATCAAGCTCACTATAGATCCGCAGTACAAGAGTGCGACGCCACTGAAGCTGATAAGAGATCTAAAGCCCGGACAAAAATCTCATCAATTTCGTGAAGCGCAAATTTAGTTGTTAGCGCCTAATAAAAAGGCCGCTCTTTACGAACGGCCTTGTAAAAATTATTTGTGTTGCTACTTGTTTAATGTATCAACAGGATCTTTTGTTGTTACCACATTACCCTGCTGTAACAAGCTTCTTTTTTTACTGTAACCGAAATAGATCACCAAACCGATTACTAACCAGATAAGTAATCTTGCCCAGTTGGTCCAGCCCAATCCAAATATCATGGCTGCGCAAACCAGGATTCCTAAAGTGGCTGTAACTGGCACGAATGGCGTTTTGAAACCGCGTGGAACTTCGGGGTGTTTTACCCTCATGATCCATACACCGGCGCATACAAGAATGAAAGCGAATAAGGTTCCGATACTTGTCATTTCACCTACAACATCACCGGGCACAAAGGCCGCGAAAATACCGCAGATTATAAAAATGATCCAGTTAGCTTTATATGGCGTTCTGTGTACGGGATGTACATCTGAGAAATTTCTTGGCAATAAACCATCGCGGCTCATTGAATAGAATACACGGGACTGGCCCAGCAGCATCACTAATATCACAGAAGAAAATCCTGCAAGAATAGCAACTGTTATCAAGCTCGAAAGCCATTTGAATTGTGGTATCCAGGCACCGTTAACCATGTGACCGCTCATATGATCAATCGCATACGCCACCGAAGCTTCACGGCCTTGTGTTCTGAAATCTTCGGTACTTGCAACACCGGTTAAAACATAAGAAAATAAAATGTAGAGAACTGTACATATAGCGAGTGACCCGAGAATACCGATAGGCATGTCTCTTTTAGGATTCTTCGCTTCCTGGGCAGCAGTTGATACCGCATCAAAACCAATAAACGCAAAGAATACAACACCGGCCGCTCCTAAAATTCCCATGATACCTCCAAAATGGGTGGTAATCCCTTGTGTATTAGTATAAGTAGTTGGTTCAGGAATAAATGGTGTATGATTTTCAGGTCTTATATAGCTCCAGCCAATTGCAATGAAGATCATTACGATGGCTACTTTTACAATTACAATAATACTATTGAGTGATGCTGATCCTTTAGTACCGCGAATTAAAACGAGGGTTAGCATAAGCACAATAAATAACGCCGGAAGATTCATGATACCATGAACGCTGGTTACCGGATCTACTTCAAAGGGCGAGTGGTACCATTGATAGGGAATTTTGGTCCCGAACAATTCCAGCAGCCGGTTAAGGTATTCACTCCATGCGATACCAACGGTAGCCGCACCAACGCCGTATTCCAGGATAAGATCCCATCCAATGATCCAGGCTATAAATTCTCCCATGGTTGCGTAGCTGTAAGTGTATGCGCTACCTGCAACGGGGATCATAGAGGCGAACTCTGCATAACATAAACCGGCAAAAGCACAACCAACAGCAGCCACAATAAATCCGATCGTTACCGAAGGGCCCGCATGGTTCGCAGCAGCGGCAGCAGTACGAACAAAAAGGCCCGCACCGATGATGGCCCCTATACCTAAGGCTATCAGGTTACCCGCGCCTAAAGTTCTCTTCAAACCTTTCTCGCTATCATCTGCCTCAGCGATTAAAATATTAATGGGTTTCTTGACAAATAAACTCATAACAAATTTTTCGGGGTTTAATTAAGTGCGGAAAAATACTGATTTATTTATTCACTTGTATATTCTTTAATATATTGAAATGACGGGTTTGACAGGCACTTAAGTTTTAGCTTATATTGCGACACTAAAAGATTACCCTGATGGAGATGAACCAGCCTCAGAAAAAGTCCAGTTTAACGCTATATATTATTGCTGCCATGATCCTCGGTTTGATCGTTGGCTATTTTGTTTATGCGAATGCTTCGCCCGAATTCATCAAATCTTTTAGCGACAAAATAAAACTGCTGACAACCATTTTTTTACGGCTGATACAAATGATCATCGCACCGCTCGTTTTCTCTACCTTAGTTGTTGGGATTGCAAAACTGGGTGATTTAAAAACAGTCGGCCGGGTAGGTGGGAAAGCACTGTTATGGTTTTTATCTGCATCACTTATCAGTCTTCTGTTGGGACTCTTTCTTGTTAATCTTTTTAAACCGGGAGAAGGCATTAACCTCAGCCTGGCTGATACTGTAGGTGCAAAAGACCTGATTGGTAAAACACAGGTATTTAGTCTTCAGAATTTTGTGGAGCATGTAGTTCCAAAGAGCCTGCTTGAATCAATGTCTAACAACGAAATTTTACAGATCGTAATATTCTCTATTTTCTTTGGTGTTGCAACAGCAGCCATCGGCGAAAAAGGAAAGATTGTAGTGAAAGGTTTTGATGCTGTTTCGCATGTGATCTTAAAAATGGTAAACTATGTAATGAACTTCGCACCATTGGGCGTTTTCGGTGCGGTGGCAGCAGTGATGGCAACAAAAGGTCCTTCTATTTTTTTATTTTATGGTAAATATTTTCTTTATTTTTTAACGGGTATCGCTTTGTTATGGGTTGTTTTACTTACTGCAGGATTTCTTATTTTGAAAAACAGGCTGCCCAAATTATTGAAGCGTATTCTACAACCGATGATCATCGCATTTAGTACTACCAGTTCTGAAGCAGTTTTCCCCAAGCTCACAGAAGAGCTGGAACGTTTTGGATGCAATAATAAAATCGTAGCCTTTGTGCTTCCGCTTGGTTATTCATTTAATCTCGACGGCAGTATGATGTATATGACCTTTGCAAGTATTGCTATTGCCCAAGTATATAATATTCATCTTGATTTGGGTACACAATTAACGATGCTGCTTGTATTAATGCTAACTAGTAAAGGAATAGCCGGCGTACCGAGAGCTTCCCTTGTTGTTGTTACAGCAACCTGCGCCATGTTTAAAATACCGGCTGAGGGAATTGCATTAATTCTTCCGATAGATCATTTTTGCGATATGTTCAGAACCATGACGAAT